>JAZUSW010000139.1:0-6915 GCA_045606925.1 Acutalibacteraceae bacterium
AGCCACATTCATATTATGGTATAGAAGTTTTATCTTCAATACTTTTTGGGAGGCTTTTTATGGCAGACGAAAGAAATAATGTCCAAAACGGCAACTGCGAATTCAGAGATGCCTGTTGCATAGATGCCGGAAGAGTTTATGACTCCTGTTGTGACAGGGACTGTGTAGAAGATTTACGGTGTTATTTTACACCCGAAGGTCAAAATTACATCGAAAAAGCCGTTAGTGTAAAAATTAAAAATGCGGAGGTTCTCAATGTTTATATAAATGTTGAACCCGTAAACTTTAACCGCGGATTTTTCTCTTGTGACTTAACCTTCCTTTTTCTTATCGAATTTGATGTTTATTTAAGCGCGCACTCCTGCCCCGTGCAAATTAAGGGACTTGCAAACTTTAATAAACGCGTAATTCTCTACGGCAGCGATGGAAATGTTAAGGTTTTCTCGAATACCGTCAGCGAAGACAGTTGCGAACAACCCACAAAGCGCACAACCAATATGCCCAAATGCGTTGTACAAAGCGTTGACCCGATACCGCTCGGTTGCCGACTCGGTCAGGTAAATGACCGTTGCGAATGCATTGGAGTAGTACCCTCATTTGCTTGTGAACTTTTAGGCGGTCAGGTTGTATCCTGTTGCGAATGCGGCACGCCCGCAGTATTTGTAACACTCGGTTTATTCAGCGTTATCCAATTAATACGCAATGTGCAAATGCTTATCCCTGTATACGATTTTTGCATACCCGAAAAGCAATGCACAGACACTACCGACCAACCCTGTGACATTTTCCGCAAAATCAAGTTCCCCACCGATGACTTTTTCCCGCCGAAGAACAGAGACATAAGCGGTATTGGTTGCGGTTGCGACAAGCAAGAGATTTAAAAAAAGGGAGACTAAAAAAGTCTCCCTTAAATTTTTATTTAGTTATAACTTGACAAATCAAGCTCATCAAACCGTTCATAAAATTTTCTGAAAAATTCTACATTAAGTTTGGTGCCGCCAATCTCATCACTTTCAAAGTTTATGGGCATTACAGGGTCGTGTACACTAAGGCGCAACAGCATCCAACCGTGAGGTGTTGTTACGCGGATACCTTCCCTGTTATCATCTGCAATAACACAATCTTTATTGTCCTTTGCAAAAGCTTCAAGCTCGGTAATAACTTTATTTCCGTAACTGCGAAAATCTTTTGCCTTGATATTCAAACGGATTTCCTTTTCTTCGGCTGCCATTTTTAGTGTTGATAAAATTTCATCAAATTTTTTACCGCGTGCCAATTCGATAACAATCTTTGTGGCAAGATATGCGCCGTCATCAAGAAAATAGTTTTCTCTGAGTGCGGCGTGACCACTTGTTTCAATAGCCAACGGACAGTTGATGCCGTTATTACATAACTCTATTGCCTTATTGATAACATTTTTATAGCCGCGTTTATAACGGTAATGTGCGCCGCCTAAATCCTTTTCGATATACTCTTTAAGTCCGTCCGATGTTACCGAATCGGTCACAACGGTAGCACCTGTATTATCTTGTAACGCTATGTAGGAAGCTAACGCTACCAAACGGTTGCGGTTAATTTCTTTACCTGTGCTGTCAACACAACCGGCCCTATCAACATCGGTATCAAAAATAATACCCAAATCGGCCTTTGCGTTTTTAACGGCAGTACATATACTTTCCATTGCTTCCTTATTTTCAGGATTAGGTATATGATTTGGGAACATACCGTCCGGCTCTAAAAACTGACTGCCATTTATGTCAGCGCCCAAGGGTTTAAGCACATTTTCGGCATAAAAACCGCCTGCGCCGTTACCCGCATCAACAATTATTTTATAGTTTTTAAGTGGTAATTCGGCTTCGGTTTTACCAACACCCTCACAAATCATTTTGCGAAGCCGTGCGGCATACTGCGTCATATAATCAACCTTTTCGATTTTGCCATCTGCCAAATCGCATTTTACACCGTCATTTGCGAGTTTTACTATATCGGCAATATCGCTTGATTCGAGACCGCCTTCTTTGGTGAAGAATTTAAGTCCGTTACGGTCAAAAGGATGGTGACTTGCCGTGATTTGAATGGATGCATCGGTATTAAGGTCAATCGTTGTCATAAACATAGCAGGGGTTGAAGAAAGCGCACAGTCAAATATATGCACACCTGCGCACAAAAGGCGGCTTACAGCGGCGTTTTTTATCATATTTGCAGTAATGCGCGAATCGTGACCGATAGCTATTTTCAGTTCATTTGACTTTTTACCGATTTTTTTACACAGCCAAAAAACGAATGCATCGGTTATATCCATAACGGCGGTTTCGGTTAAGTTTACATTTTTACCGCCAAGAGAAGAAGCAACACCGCGTATATCGGTACCGCTTTTAAGTTCATCATATATCATTTTTTACTCCTAACCTAACGCCCCTGCAAAATACCCCGCCGCAACAAACCCGATTACCACAAGCATAATGGCAATGGCTGTAAGCAGTATTGTCTTAAAAAACACTTTTTTATCCCAAATTGCAGGATAGTTATTCTTATTTTTCTTATTCATAATTTTTCACCTTCAATATTCATTATTGACAGGCGAAAAAAATTTAATACAGTGGAGAAAGTTTATGCCCCGCAAAACACAAGCCACAAAACAACCCATACCGGTTAAAAAAATTATACAATTTGAATTTAACAGTTTTGAAAACCTGATATTTTTTACCAAAAGATTTTTTGGGCTATGCCAAAAACTAAATGTAAAAAGCGATTTATATATATCACACGGAAAATATGTAATAATACTGCGCGTCTTGCCAAAACATACGGCAAATATACTTAAATTTATGCCGCTTGCAGATAACAGCAGTGTATCGGCGCTCGATATTGCAATAACGAGAGAACACGCAAAACTGATAACAAGTGAAAATGCAATAGAAAAAATTAACGACAGTTTTTAAGGTTGTTCACGGTAGCTGCCATATCACTTGCCGAGAAGATAAAGCTGCCGGCAACCAAAACATCGGCACCCGCCTTTACTGCCAAGGGAGCCGTTTCGGCATTAATGCCGCCGTCAATTTCAAGTTCTATATTTAAATTTTGCCTTTTAATTTCGGCTTTTAATTTTTCGAGTTTAGGCAAAGCGCTCGGCATAAATTTTTGTCCGCCGAAGCCCGGTTCTACGCTCATAACAAGCACCATATCGCAAAGGGGTAAGAATTCAAAAATTTCTTCGGGCTCGGTACAGGGTTTAATGGTAAGACACGATTTGCAGCCCAAACTCCTGATTTCTTTAAGCAAAGCCGCAACATCACTACCCGCCTCATAATGAAAACCCAAATAATCCGAAACCTCGGCAAACTCCTTTATGTAGCGGTGTGGGCGGTCAATCATTAAATGCACATCAAGCGGTGCTTTGGCATATTTTTTAATTGATTTTATAACAGGAACGCCAAACGAAATATTGGGGACAAAAATACCATCCATAACATCCAGGTGCCACATATCAACACCTGCTGCTTCGAGTTTTTCAATTTGTTCCTTCAAATCCAAAAAGTTTGCTGAAAGTACCGAAGGTGAAATTTTTATCATTTGACTAATCCCCTTTAATTTACTTAATTTTATTTTAATATATACTGTATTTTTTGTCAACAAACATAAACAAAACCGCAAGTTTTTCTTGCGGTTTTATTATAATTTCATACAAAACTCTTCCATAATAACGCGTCCTTCGGCATCAAAGCGAACCCCTTCGCTTTCAAGTAAGGCGCGTTGTACATCCTTACCGCCGAATGAGAATGCGGCGGCGGTTTCTCCAAAGCGGTTTACCACTCTGAAACAAGGTATTTCATCGGGATTTGGATTTACGTGTAAAGCATAGCCGACAATTTGCGACCAATGCGGATTGCCCGCAAGCCGCGCAACCTGTCCGTAGGTGGCAACACGGCCCTTTGGTATTTGCTTTACAACTTCATAAATTTTTTCAAATGTATTCAAATAAATTACTGCCTTTCGGAAATTTCGGTTATGATATTTTTTATTATATCCGTACCGACACCGTTTGATGCGGATGTGGGAATAATTTGTACACCATCCGCTAAATCTCCCAATTCTTCACCGATTTTTGATAAACGCTCGTTATACTCGGTTTTATTAAGCTTATCGCTTTTAGTGAGAACAATGCAGTAATTTATGCCGTAATGCTTTAAAAATTCAAGCATTGAAATATCAAACTCGGTAGCGGGATGTCGCATATCTATAAGCTGGAAAACAACGGGGATATTGCGCCCCGTTCTAAAATAGTTTTCCATAAGCTCCGACCAACGCTTGCGTTCATCAAAATTAACCTTTGCATAACCGTAGCCCGGTAAATCAACTATCCTTACATTATCAAGCTTGTAAAAATTAACAGTAACAGTTTTTCCCGGTTTTGTACTCACACGCGCCAGTGACTTCCTACCAAGTGTTTTGTTAATCAGTGATGATTTGCCCACATTGGAGCGTCCCGAAAAACAAATTTCGGGCACGGTAGAAGGAACTAATTGCTCACTTGTGCCAAAAGCTGTTTCAAAACAAACATTATTAAAATTCATCTTTTTCTCCTACTGATGTATAACCGCCGTTGTAACCTTGGAATTAACCGCACTGTCTCTGTAAACGGTTTCATCTATTAATACGGAATTTAATATTGTTTCAATATTTTTAACGGGTACAAATTTGATGCTTTGGCGCACGGTTTTATCAATATCGGCCAAATCGGGTTCATTATCAAAGGGTATAAACACCGTTTTAACCCCCGCACGATGTGCCGCCATTGCCTTTTCTTTAAGTCCGCCAATCGCCAAAACCCTACCGCGAATTGATATTTCACCCGTCATAGCAACATCTCGGCGCACTTTTTGATTTTTAAGTGCCGAAACTACCGCCGTTGCAATAGTAACGCCTGCCGATGGACCATCCTTTGGAACTGCGGCACCGGGTGTATGCACATGAATATCGTTATTCTTATAAAAATCAGGGTCAATGCCGAGTTTTTCGGCATTTGCACGAACATAAGTTATCGCCGCTTTTGCCGATTCCTGCATAATATTGCCAAGATTACCCGTAAGTTCAATTTTACCTGTACCTTTACAAACAGCAACTTCTAACGGTAACATCTCACCGCCCACCTGTGTCCAGGCAAGTCCGTTTACTGTACCTATCTCATCTTCCGCTAAAATTTCATCGGTTAAATAACGCTTTTTACCAAGCATACTTTCAATCATTTTAGGGTCAACCGCTACTCTTTTAACACTGCCTTCGGTAATCATTTTAGCGGCCTTACGGCATACTGCCGCCAACGAGCGCTCCAACTTTCTGACGCCCGATTCTCTTGTGTAAAAATCTATTAAAGTATAAATTGCTTTATCGTTAATCTTAAAGGTATCACCGCTAAGACCGTGACGCACCATTTGCTTTGCCACCAAATGCTTTTTGGCGATTTGGAATTTTTCTTCCCGTGTATAACTTGAAAGTTCAATAAGCTCCATACGGTCAAGCAACGGTGCGGGTATTGTATCGGCGTTATTTGCGGTTGTGATAAACAAAACCTTGCTTAAATCATACGGCATATCTACAAAATGGTCGGTAAATGTCGCGTTTTGCTCGGGGTCCAGAACTTCAAGCAGCGCAGCTGCCGGGTCACCCTTATAATCACTTGCAAGTTTATCAATTTCATCAAGTAAGATAAGAGGATTACCGCTACCTGCCGACATACAAGCGTTTATTATTTTACCCGGCATAGCGCCTATATAGGTGCGGCGGTGTCCGCGTATTTCAGCTTCATCCCTAATACCGCCAAGCGAAATTCTTGCAAACTGTCTTCCCGTGCATTCGGCAATGGTTTTACCGATGGAGGTTTTACCAACACCGGGAGGACCTACAAGACAAATAATTTGTCCCTTTATTTCGGGTGCCAGAATATATACCGCCAACATTTCAAGAATGCGCTCTTTTACCTTTTCCATACCGTAGAAATCTCTGTCAAGAATCTTTGCGGCGCGTTTTATATTAACTTTTGTGTCGGTAAAGCAGTTCCACGGCAATTTGATTAAGGTGTCAAGATAAGTTCTTACAACTGTCCCCTCGTGTGCCCCGTTTGGCATTTTCATTAGTTTTGCAACTTCACCGTTAAGTTTTTCCTTTACGCTGTCGGGTGCGTTAAGCGACCTGATTTTTGCAAAATACTCTTCAAACTCATCATCGCCATCGTCCCCGTAAAGTTCGGTATTTATGGCGCGGATTTGTTCCCTTAAATAATACTCGCGCTGATTTTCATCAATTTGATTTTTTACCTTTTCGCTTATATGACTGTCTATTTTTAAAATCTCGGTTTCTTTCTTTAAAACATCAATTACAACCTTAATACGCTTTACGGGATTAAGCTGTTCAAGAACATACTGTTTGTCATCAAAAGGCGCCTGAATATTAAATGCTATATAGTCAGCAAGATGACCGATATTATCATCGGTTTCTACATTAAGCGCTACATCGGGCGGTAATTTGGGTAACATATCCGCATAATCGGCAAACTGTGTTTTTGCGCGGCGAAGCAATGTTTCGATATACACAGGTCGGTTTTTTGGCTCAATTTCAGGTACCCTTTCAACCTCGGCGTGATAAAACTCGTTTTCTTTATAAAAGGACCTATGGGTAGCCCTGTAAAGACCTTCTACTAACACGCGCGCGGTGTTATCCGATTTTTTAAGAATTTGCGATATGCGGCCGACACAACCTAACTCGTAAAGTTTTTCCATATCGGGCTCGTCATCACGCACATCCTTTTGGGTTGCCAGATAAATAAGTCGTTTATTCTGCATAGCGTGATTCAGCGCATTTAAAGATATTGTGCGCCCAACCTCAAAATGCATAAGCATACCCGGAAAAAGCACAAGA
>JAZUSW010000140.1:0-2305 GCA_045606925.1 Acutalibacteraceae bacterium
CAACTTCACTTGTTGAGCAACCAATAACAACAATGTCACCATTTTTGATTTTAGCTATATCACATAACTCTTTTACTGCGGTTTTAACTTGATTTTTTATGTTATCCATAATTTTTCTCCTTTAAACCACCTAAAACTGCCCGTTTTTATAGCCGTCAGCCAACTTTTTAAATGCGGGTAAGGATTTTTCTATTTGCTCGGTAGATACGCAGTACGAAATGCGCACATAACCAGGATAACCGAAGCTGTCCCCCGGCACCAATAAAAGTTCAAACTTTTTAGCATTTTCACAAAAACGGTTAGCATCATCTTCAAGCGCCTTTAAGAATAAATAGAAGGCGCCATCGGGACTGGGTAAGGTATATCCGTATTCTGACAGTGCACCGCAAAGAATATCACGATTCTTCTTATATATGCTAATATCGGCTGTTTTACCCATACAAATCGGGACAAGCTTTTGGAACATACTTGAAGCGCAAACATAACCAAGTGCTCTGCCGGCACCCGATACCGCTTCAAAAATAAGCTTGGGGTCAACTGATTTGTCAGATATTAAAATATATCCAATACGCTCACCAGGTATTGATAATGATTTACTGAATGAATAGCAAACAATGGTATTATCGTAATATTTCGGCACGAAAGGTACTGTTATATTGTCATATACAAGTTCTCTATACGGCTCATCCGAAATTAAGAAAATCGGGTGGCCGAATTTCTTTTCGGCATTCTTTAAAACCTGACAAAGTTCGGCGATAGTTTGCTCGTTAAATACCACACCCGAAGGATTACAAGGTGAGTTAATTACTACCGCTTTTGTGTTTTTATTAATTGCGCTCTTTAATGCATCAAAATCAATTTGAAAATCTTCTTCACGACATTTTACAACCGTAACCGTAGCTCCGGTATTTTCGATAAAAACGCGATATTCAGGAAAAAACGGGGCAAAAACAATAAACTCATCATCTTTTTCAGCCAACGCTTTGAAGGTGATGCTGAGCGCTGCGGCAGCACCGGTTGTTATATAAATGTTATTCGCTGAAAATGTTGTATAGTATTCCTTATTAAGATTATCGGCAATCGCGGCACGAACTGTGGGGTCTCCGGGAGCTGAAGTGTAACTGTGCAACTTTACCGAATCCTCATTTTTAATTAAATCGATTAGCGTTTCGTTTACAATATCGGGTGCGGCAACACTGGGATTCCCCAAGCTGTAATCAAAAACATTTTCGCGGCCAATCTCGGCGGCGCGTTTGTTGCCGTATTCAAACATTTCGCGGATAACCGACCTTACTTGCCCTAATTTTAACATTTCGCTTGACAACATATTATATACCTCCAACGGATAATAGCAAATTTTATATTTTTATATATTATAACAACATTAAATATTAGTGTCAATAAAACACAACAAAAAGTGAAATGGTAAGAATTAAAAATCCCCCAGACTCATTCTTGTCTGGGGGATTTTTGGAGCGGGTGATGGGAATCGAACCCACACGACCAGCTTGGAAGGCTGGGATTCTAGCCATTGAACTACACCCGCATTAATCGGCAAGAAGTATAATAACACACTTTTTGCCGATAGTCAAGTGAAAATAATAATTATTTATGCGAAATTTGATAGCCGTTTTTATAAGTCAAAGTAATCTCGGTTAAGGTGTTTTCACAGTTATCAATAATTAAATCTACAATGCGATCTTCTATATTTTTGCGAATCTTATTTCTAAGCTCGCGGGCGCCTGATTTTGAGTTACTGCTATCAATAGCCAACTGGTTACAAACCGCATCATCAAATTTTAGGGAAATACCCTTTTCTGACATAACACTCTTCAAATCGTTAAGCATAAGTTCTGCAATTTTTTCAAGACTGTCTTGACTTAGCGGCGAGAAAACAACAATTTCATCAATTCTACCCAAAAACTCAGGGCGCATAAATTCACTAAGAGCTTTTAATGCCTTATCTTTTGAAATTTCGGCAGTAGATTTACCAAAGCCAACGGCATAATCGTTCCGCTCACTACCTGCGTTAGAAGTCATAACTATAATAGTATTTTCAAAGTTGACTACCCTGCCCTGTGCATCGGTAATTCGCCCATCGTCAAATATTTGTAAAAGAATATTTAAAACATCGGGGTGAGCTTTTTCAATCTCATCAAGTAAAATTACCGAATAAGGTTTACGGCGAACCTTTTCGGTCAACTGCCCTGCTTCATCGTAACCAACATATCCTGGCGGTGAGCCAATGATACGGGATACCGAGTGCTTTCCCATAAATTCCGACATATCAAGGCGAATCATTGTT
>JAZUSW010000141.1:0-5196 GCA_045606925.1 Acutalibacteraceae bacterium
AAGGTAATTCCGAGCGGCAGGGACTTATACTGTCGCTTAAAAATAACGTTGAAGAAGCGGTAAATCTTAAAGAAATTCGCCGCATAGTTGATGAAACACCCATTTTAAACGATGAAATGTTAAAACTGTGCAGTTGGTTGCACGAATCGTTGTTTTGCACTTACTTTGATGCGGTAAACGCCGTTTTGCCTACGGGCGTTACCTTAAAGATGGTAGATACTTTTAGCGTAAGCCCCGATTTTACCGATACCGATAAGCTTAGTGCCGAAGAACTTACCGTTTATACCTTTATTAAAAACGGTAATGCCGAAGTATCCGCCGATAAGCTTTTCAGCGGTTGCGATTTAAAGGATGCTAAAATAATAAATAAGCTTTTAAAAAAGTGCGCAATATCTAAAAACACAAATGCTTTGCGCCGTATGAATGATGCTACGCTTAAATCAATTAGGTTAAAGGAAAATTTGCCCGAAAATGTATTTGCGCTTTTAACTTCAAGGCAAAAAGAGATAGCAAATATCTTGTTGGAAGCGGGCGGTACAAGTATTAGGGAGTTGCAGTATTTTACAGGTGCATCGGTATCGGTTATAAACGCCTTGGTATCAAAAGGCGTTGCCGATTTTTACGAGCAAACCGTATACCGAAAACCGCAAAATGCATACAACAAAGCCACTCCTTCGAAAATTATTTTGACCGAAGAGCAAAAGGCAGTTTTTGACGAATTATCGCAAAAGCTTGGCAGTTATAATGCGGCGTTACTTTACGGTGTTACGGGTAGCGGTAAAACACAGGTGTTTTTATCTCTTGCCGATAGGGTTATAGCACAGGGCAAGGGCGTTATAATTATGGTGCCCGAAATTTCTCTAACCCCCCAAACCGTAGCCATTTTCAGTGCTCGTTACGGGGATAAAATAGCGGTTTTCCACAGTGCTATGTCACTTGGACAGCGTATGGATGAGTGGAAGCGTATCAAAGAAGGCAAAGCCAAAATTGCGATTGGTACGCGCTCGGCGATATTTGCGCCGTTTGATAATCTTGGTCTTATTATTATGGATGAAGAGCAAGAGCATACCTATAAATCAGAACAGTCACCGCGTTATCACGCGAGAAATATAGCGCGTTTTCGTGCAAAATATAATAATGCTTTATTTTTAATGGCATCGGCAACACCATCATTAGAAACGTATACTGCGGCTTTGTCGGATAAATATTCTCTTTATAAATTGGAACACAGATACGGTAATGCCGTGCTGCCCGAAACCGAGATTGTGGATATGCGTGTTGAGGCGCAAAGCGGTAATAAGGGCGCTATAAGCGGCGTGTTGTATGATGAAATCAAGGCGGCTTTGGAAAACGGTAATCAAGCAATAGTATTGCTTAACCGCCGTGGGCATAATACCTATATATCCTGTCCTGCGTGCGGATATGTGGCAACCTGCCCAAATTGCAGTATTTCGCTTACCTATCACTCGGCTAATAAACGCCTTATGTGTCATTGTTGCGGTTATTCTGAGCCGATTTTCAGCAAATGTCCCGAATGTAATGAAACACATATACGCTTTTCGGGTATGGGTACCCAAAAGGTGCAGGAAGAGTTACAGTTACTTTTTCCAACCGCATCCATTCTGCGCCTTGATGCCGATACTACAACAACAAAAAACTCTTATTCGCAGTATTTAGGCGACTTTGCCGAGGGTAAATATGATATAATGCTCGGTACACAAATGGTCGCAAAGGGACTTGATTTTCCACGAGTCACCGTTGTTGGCGTTTTGGGTGCCGAAAAGGCGATGAACGGCGAAGATTACAGAAGCGCCGAGCGTACTTTTTCACTGCTTACCCAAGTTATAGGCAGAGCAGGTAGGGGCGAAGATACGGGTAAGGCCATTATCCAAACACTCGACCCCGATAATACCATAATTCCACTTGCACAAGCACAGGACTATGATGCTTTTTATAATGAAGAAATTTTAATAAGAAAAGCACATATTTATCCGCCGTTTTGTGATTTGGTGCTGGTTACAACACAATCGGTATCACAAGAAGCGGCAAGAATTACCGCAAACGAATTTCTGGTTAATTTGAAAAACAATATCGACGGGGAGTATAGCGATGTAAAGGTCATTGTTTTAGGTCCTACACCCGCATCGGTTGCAAAGGTTAATAACAAATACCGATACAGAATAATAATTAAATGCAAGAACAATAAGCGTACCCGCGATGTATTGCGCAGTAGCGCGGCATTTAAGATGATTAATGATGCATCGGTTACAATAGATATAAATCCCGAAAGTTTAGTATAATAGGAGCAAAAAATGGCTATCAGAAATATTTTAAAATACGGCGACCCTTCATTAAAGAAGATTTCCCGTACAGTGCTTAATTTTGATGAACGATTAGCGCAGACACTCGATGATATGCGCGATACGATGTACGAGGCCGAAGGATGCGGTCTTGCCGCACCGCAAATAGGTGTTTTGCGCCGTTACTGTATTATTGATGTAGGTGATGGCGTTATTGAACTGGTCAACCCCGTTATTATCGAACAAGAGGGTGTACAGTTTGAAAATGAGGGTTGCCTTTCGGTTCCCGGAAACTACAAAACAACCAAAAGACCTATGAAGGTAACGGTAAGGGCGCAGGATAGAAACGGCAATAAAATCATCGTAACGGGGGAAGGTCTTAAAGCCCGTGCCCTTTGCCACGAAATAGACCATCTTGACGGTATACTGTTTTTAGACAGAGCGATTAAAGAAGATTAAGGGGTAAATATATGCGTATAGTTTTTATGGGTACGCCCGATATCGCGGTGGGTACACTAAAAGCCCTTATTAATGATAAACATAATATAGTAGGCGTTTTTACCAAAGAGGATAAACCTGTTGGCAGAAAACAAATATTAACACCGCCACCCGTAAAGGTTTGTGCTTTGGATAACGGTATTCCTGTTTTTCAACCCTCTACGCTTAAAACCGATGAGGCGTACAATATTTTAAAGGACCTAAATCCCGATATTATCGTGGTTGTGGCGTATGGCAAAATTTTGCCTAAAAGGATATTGGATTTGCCCAAATACGGTTGTATCAACGGTCACGCATCCGTTTTGCCTAAATACCGTGGTTCTTCACCAATACAGTGGTGTATCGTTTGCGGTGAAAAGGAAACAGGCGTTACCGTGCAACTAATGGATGAGGGAATAGATACAGGTGATATAATCGAAATACAAAAGACACAAATAGACGATAACGAAAACGCCGATGAGCTTTATGAAAAATTAAAAGATATAGCGGCATCGCTTATTTGTAAAACACTTGTAAAAATAGAAAACGGTACCGCCGTGTATATAAAGCAAAATGAGAGCGAAGCCACCCACGCACCAATGATAAATAAAGAAATGGCACTCATTGATTTTACAAAAAATGCAAATGAAATACACAATTTGGTGCGCGGCTTTTATTCTTGGCCGACAGCATATTTTATGTTCGGCGATAAAAGATTAAAGGTGTATAAAACCGAAATTGTAACAGGTTCGGGTGAGCCGTCAACCATTATAAAAAGTGATGGTGAACTGGTTATCGCCTGTGGCGATAATACAGCCATAAAGTTACTTGAAATACAACTCGAGGGCTCAAAGCGTATGGAAACAAAGCAGTGGCTTATGGGCAAAAAAATAGAGGTAGGCACTAAATTGCAATAGGGTAACAAAAATAATCCGAACCCGCCTAAAACGGCAACATTTCGGCATTTTTTACTCTTTGTCTTAGGAAGGCGACATCCTTCCGTCATCCTCATCATAAAAATCTGCTCAAAATTTTACTCGTTTTAGGTCGTAGAATTTTGTAACGGCGGATTTTTATCCGGATGAGGCACAAAACGCAGTAAATCCTTCCGGATTTACGAGTATTTTAACAAAATACGGGTGACAAATCCGCTTGTCAAAAATCTAGTTCGGATTATCTTTGTTACCCTAAAGGAGATAGGGTATGCCACAGGCAAGAAAAGTAGCGATAGATGCTTTGCTTAAAGTTAATAATGATTTAGCATACTCAAATATCACCCTTAACAGTGCTTTGAACACCACCGATTTGTCACCTAACGATAAATCCTTGGCATCCGCGCTTTTTTATGGTGTGCTTGACAGAAAAATCACGCTCGATTATGTTATCGGCACATTGATTAAGACTCCGCTGAATAAGGTGGATAGCTTTACCAAAGAAGTTTTGCGAGTAGGACTTTATCAAATTATGTATATGGATAAAATTCCTAAATCCGCGGCGGTCAACGAGGCGGTTAAAATTATAAAAAACTCAAAAAAGCGTTATAATGCTGGTTTTGTAAATGCTGTACTTCGCGCAAGTATACGGGCAGATAAACTCTTGCCCGAGGATGATTCGGTAGATAGTTTGAGCATCAGATTTTCCACACCTAAGTGGATTGTTGAAAGTTTTATTAAGGATTATTCTTTAAAAACAGCAAAAGAATTACTTAATGAGGCACTTAAAGCACCGCCCATTTTTATTCGTGTTAATACACTGAAAATCACAAAAGAAGAACTTCTTGAACTTCTTAAAAGTCAAGGTGTAGAAGCCGAGGCGGTTGAACAAACCGATGCCATTTGTATAAAAAGTGGGCTTTCGGTTGAAAAAAGCGAGTTATATAAAAACGGACTTTTTTATGTGCAGGATTTAAGTTCACAAAAATGTGCCGAAACACTTGGCGGCAAGGCAGGGGAGTGTATTTTGGATATATGTGCGGCTCCCGGCGGCAAAAGCTTTACAACGGCACTTTTAATGGAAAACAAGGGCGAGATAGTTTCGTGCGATTTGTATGAGCAACGGACCAGTCTGATTGCCAAAGGCGCTTCTCGGTTAGGTATTGATATTATAAATCCCCATACCGCAGATGCTACTGTTTACGATGCAAAAATAGGTGAATTTGATGCGGTGCTTTGTGATGTGCCCTGTTCGGGACTTGGTATAATGAGGCGCAAGCCCGATATAAAATATAAACCTGTTACCGATTTTGAAGAACTTGAAAAAACACAGTTTCAAATTTTGGAAAATGCAGTCAAATACTTAAAAAAGGGCGGAAGGATTGTTTATTCCACCTGTACTCTCAGAAAAAATGAAAACGAAAGGCAAATTGAAGCATTTTTAAAAAAATATCCTGATTTTAAGCTTCAATATATGCATACATTTA
>JAZUSW010000142.1:0-2550 GCA_045606925.1 Acutalibacteraceae bacterium
AACAAAGATAATTTTACCTAAGAGTGTTGTAAAACTTGGCGATTCTTGTTTTAGACAAATGCACAAACTTGAAACAGTAATTGCACCAGGTGTAACTTTTATTGATACGTCCATTGCGAATATGCAGTTCTTCGATTGTATTAATCTAAAATCTGTTGTTTTTGGTGATTCAATTACCCACGGCTACGACGCATTATATCCAAGCAACAAATATATTACTAAGCTTGCTAATATGCTTAATGCAGAAGAAAACAACAAAGCGATTGGCGGAGAGATATATTTCCCCGGACTTGCGAAAACAAAAGAAGATTTTGAACCCGACTATGTAACCATTGCGTACGGCTCAAACGATTGGAGCAAGCGCACCAAGGAAGATTTGACACATAATTGCAAGGAATTCCTTTATAATGTGAGTAGCAACTACCCAAACGCCAAAATTTTTGTAATCACACCTATATGGCGTAAGGATATGAACGAAAGCAGACCGTTTGGCGACTTTAGATGTGCGGAGCAGATTATTGAAAAGCAAGCTGCTGCGTTTGAAAATATTTCGGTGATTAAAGGCTTTGAATTTGTTCCTCAAAACGAAGATTATTTTGCAGATTTAAGACTGCATCCAAACGATAAAGGCTTTGCACATTATTTTGATAATTTATCAAAACAAATAAAAAAATATTACACATCTAAAAAACCTTAAGTACATTATATATATCGGTATGCTTATAAGCGGTGTAGTAATGTTTTTCTAAAGACAAAAAGAACGAAGAATTCTCTTCGTTCTTTTTTATTACCTGTTTAAATACCATATTGCAAAGGTTAAATATGTTGCAAAGCTTACCCACACTAAATAAGGTGTTTGCAAAAATGCGGCGGTTTTATCTATTTTGTAGTACTTCATTATTGTTCTTATAATAAGGTATAAAAGCAGTAAAATCCAAATGGATGCGAATAAAAACGCCCTAAGGTTAAAGAAAATTAGACTCCAAAAGAAGTTTACAAAAAGGCTTAGCACATAAGTTAGCAGTGCTGAATTTTTTTGAGCCGCAGATGCGGTTTTATTAAGATAAATTATCGCCGCGCTAATACCCATAAGGATAAACAAAATAGTCCACACCACAGGGAACAGCCACGACGGCGGCGAGAGTAATGGTCTTACAATATCGTTGTAAATGCCCATACTGTTTCTGGTAAAAAACGCAGAAAGTGCACCTACCGCCAGTGCAATAGAAATAGAAACCGCAAACACTTTAATTTTTTCTTTCATAATATCACCCCTTAAATTATATAAACAAAATTTTGTAAATATGTTTTATAAAAATGGCTACAATATTTTTAAGGAGTGATATAAATGATAGAACAAGATACTATAAAGCTGCTTCGCGAATGTGATGCAGGGGTGAAAATGGGTATAGCATCTATTGATGATGTTATAGACTATGTAAAAAGTGAAGAATTAAAATCGGCACTTAATGCATGCAAGGATGAACACAGCGAGCTTAATACTCAAATTGAAGAACTGCTTGAGCGTTACCACGATGATGGCAAGGAGCCCAACCCAATAGCTAAAGGTATGTCTTGGATGAAAACCAATATGAAGCTTATGGTTAACGAATCAGACTCTACTATTGCAGGGCTTATGACCGACGGCTGCAATATGGGGGTTAAATCGCTTAATAAATACCTTAACGAGTATGCCGCCGCGGATGAAAGGTCAAAGGATATATGTAAACGCCTTATTCACTTAGAAGAAAAACTCACTGCCCAAATGCGTGACTATCTATAAAATGGGTTGACCCACATCGCTACGCCAAAAAGCAAGAGTTAAAATTAAACGCCATCTCAACCGAGATGGCGTGTTTTTATATGCCTAATAATTTTTCTGCGTTTTTGTGGGTTATCTTTTCCCAGTCGGCGTGTGATATTTCTAGAGTATTTAAAAGCTTCAGTTCCATTTCGGCGGTATGCCAAGGACTATCGGTACCAAAAAGGATTTTATCGGCGCCGTGGCTATCAATAATCTTTTGCGCATAATATTTTGGCAAGGAACCATAGCCGAAAGAGGTATCCAAATAAATGTCCTTACAGCTTAGCCTTTCGAAAACTTCTTTACTGTAGCCAATACCGCCAAAGTGGGCGGCAATAACGGGGGAAGAGAACCACCCGAGCGCTTTTTCTAATTTTTCGGGTGTGGCGCCGTAGGGTGGGGGAAAGCCGTAGTCCTGCCCTGCGTGAAAAACAGTGATAAGTCCAAGCTCGCCGATTTTCTTATAAATAGGCTTCATTTTTTCATCATCCACCGAAAACTGTTGATAATCGGGGTGAAGCTTTACACCCTTAAGCCCTAATGCTTTA
Source organism: Acutalibacteraceae bacterium (assembly GCA_045606925.1). Taxonomy (GTDB): domain Bacteria; phylum Bacillota; class Clostridia; order Oscillospirales; family Acutalibacteraceae; genus SIG565. The sequence continues at coordinate 2,353 of JAZUSW010000142.1, forward strand.
ATTCGTTCGAGTTCTTCTAAAGCATCAGGCGCATCGGGAAAAACCGAGCCGAAGGCGAAAATGTTTTGCCCGTCGTTTATAGATGCTGCAAAATCGTTTACGTTTTTTTGTTGGGTGGCATTGGTGGCAATATTCAGCACCACCGCCTTATCAACACCGCTTTGGGGGAATAGCCTTTTAAGGTCGAAAAAAGTGCCG
>JAZUSW010000143.1:0-19073 GCA_045606925.1 Acutalibacteraceae bacterium
AATGTTAGGCAACATTAACACAAATATTATTAACACGCAAATTTTATCTGATATTGCTTTTTATACTCTTGCTAACAATGCTATTTTGTATACTACCACTGCATTTAGTACCATTATTACAGGTATGACCGCGTTCAGTGCTTCAATGGCAGTAATTTTTATGAACATTTGTCTTAATTCAATAGAAACCACAAATTCAATCATAACTTGTTTTTCATTAGCTTTATTAACTGTAGGAACGCAAATGGTTGTTCTTGATATGTTAGCAAGCGGGATATTATCCAATATCGATGAGAAGTTTTTAGAAACCGCCAATAATGCCAAACTGTATTTTCTTGAAACAGCAGATTCAATAAAAAATAGTATGAAAATAATTGAAAGTTCTTCTGAAGATAGTACAACAAAATCCCGTTCAGGATGGGAAATACTTAGAGATGCTATTTCGAACGGAAAAGAAAAAATCATAGAATACATCGGCGTTGGGGCGGATTTGAAAACGATTTTTGGTGGTATGAGTGATAGTGGAAGAAATCTCACCCAAATACTAAATATCAACACAGGAGTTCAAACAACCAACACAATAGCCACAGCATCAGCGGGAGCTACCGCTTCATCAGCATCATTAAGCGTACTTGCTTTCGGCGGTGGCATAATGGCTATGGGTACTGGTGTTTTATTAGCCGGTATGGCACTTGCCTTGTTGGCAAAAACCGTATTTAACTTCTTAAAATTAAGCGGTCTTTCTACCAACGGCGTTAAAGCATCTGACTTTGATTTAAGTTTTAGCGTGCCCGGTCTCGCCACCGGCGGTTTCCCATCAATGGGACAAATGTTTATCGCCCGCGAGGCAGGGCCTGAGCTTGTAGGTACCATCGGCAGCAGAAACGCTGTTGTTAATAACGACCAGATTGTTGAATCGGTATCGGCAGGTGTGTATAAAGCGGTGCGCGAAGCGATGAACGGCGGACAAGCAAACGGACAAAAAGCCGTTATCACGCTTGATAAACGCGTACTCGGTGAATTTACCATCGGATATATTAACGGCAAAACAAAGGAAACGGGTTTAAGCCCGATATTAGTGTGAGGTGAAACAATATGAATAAATTAAACAGTAATTATTTAATAGGCGAAACACCAATATATGAGCCGCATTTGCAAATGAGCGAAACGGTGGAAAGTATGCTCGATTCGAACTCAGGCGCCACCGATGACGGCGTAATGCATGTAAGGTGGGTAAGAACAGCCGTACATAAATACGCGTTACAGTATAATATTATGACCGCCGCCGAATATGATTATATGAAAAATTTACTGCTCGGCAAAACCTTTACCTTTAAATTCCCGTACCTTGATACGCAAAAGGAAATAAACGGCTATTGCACATCCTACGGCGGAGTATTGTCCCGTATAGATGAAAACGGCGGTATATACACCGCCGTACAGTTTGAAATATCTGAATTGTAGGGGGTGGCTTAATGTCTGATATTATTATACACCAAAATTCCTTTGTTTGCAATAATTTTTCGCTAAATGATGGAAATATTCAGGGCGGAGTGACGCTTTCGCAATCGGTAAACAGCGGCGATGTGTTGACACTTGGCAGTTGCTGTATGGCAAAGGTTGAATTCAGCATACTTGACCTTGAAAATGAAATAGCAAATCCTACGGGTTTGGAGTTTCTTTATAAATATGAGGGAAACCCAAGGGGTTACTTTACGGTTGATACCGCCGAACATATAAAAAACGTGGGTTGGAAAATAACCGCATACGACCGAATGTTAAAATTCGAAAAATGTGTTGATGAATTTTTGGAAACACTCGCCGACAGTTTTACTCTAAGAGAATTGTTTACAGCGCTTTGTGGGTATGTGGGTGTACCTGTAGCCAATACCGATTTCACAAACGCGGAGCTTACTTTTTACAAGAATTTTGAGGGCACCGACATAAAGGGCAGAGACCTGCTTTACTGGATAGCCGAAGCCGCAGGATGCTTCGCATTTATAAATACTGACGGCAAGGCAGAGTTAAAGTTCTATGATACCGAAAGTACAGTAGAAGAAGATAAGGTAATTACCAATGCTGATTACATTGGTTACTCAACCTTAGAATCTGCCACGCCCTTAATTAACAAGCTGCAAATACGCTCAACCGAGGATGATATAGGTATAATTGTTTTCGATGACTCATCTGAGGGCAATACCGAAAACAATGCGTATATCATAGAGGGTAACCCTTTGTTTTATATCGGTACGGGCGAAGAAAGCGGCGGCGAAGATAATCGTGAAATAATCACCGAGGCAGCAGAGAATATTTTAAACAAAATTAAGGGATTTAGTTATACGCCCTTTGAGTGCGAAATGTTTGATTGCGACAAAGTGCCTAAGTTGAGTGATGTTTTGTGTATTAGGACACCCGATGGAGAGTATATAAACTCGGTTGTTATGCATAAAACTCAAAACGGAATGAGGGTTTCACTTTCCGCAACGGGAAGCACCGACACAAATAATCTTACCAGTTTAAATTTAAGCATCAAGCAGAAAAACAATAAAACCAATGAACTGAAACGCACGATAGACAGCACCTTATTAAAGGTTACCGAACTTAGTGACAGCAATAATACATTGCAAAGCATTATCGAGCAGAACAGCACTTCAATCAGCGCTTGTATAACAAAAACGGTTGAGCTTGAAAATGCCCAAACTGATTTGGCGAATAAAACCGATGGGATAGAAAACACCATAAATAACGGTGTTTCAAAGGTTGTAACCACTTCGGTTGTGATTGACGAATCGGGCATTACTGTCGGTAAAACCGATGTTAAAATGAAAACACAAATGACGCCCGACGCGTTTAAGGTACTTGATGAAAACAATGATGAGCGAATAAACGTATCAAATGAAGGTACAAAGCTACAAAAAACCATAATTGAAGACGATTTAACGGTCGGCGCCGTTAAGATGATAAAACTCGATAACGGTGTGGATTTTGTATTTATAGGAGGCGATAACTAATGGCAACCTACACAAGCCAAACAATGACTACAAGTAATCAAACGGTTAATTACAGAATAGTTGTAACAACAAAATCGCAAAGTATTGAAAGCAACTCAACCGCGATTAATGTTCAGGTACAGGCATGGCGAAACAACGCGGGTTATACAACCTCGGGCTCAGGTACCTGTTACTGCCGTATACAAGGCACTTTATATTCAAACGCGGTATATGATTCGCAAAAAATCACCCAAAACAGCTACACCGTACTGTTTACCAAGGATATTACAATCCCGCACAATGCTGACGGTAGCTGTACGCTTAAACTATCATCCTACATAGATCACTATGCTTTTTCTACAAGTGAGCAATACTATAATGTAACACTACCTACAATTCCAAGAGCCAGTAACCCGACCCTCAGCAAAACCGAGTTTGATATAGGCGAAGAAATTGTAATAACAACAAATCGTGTCAGCAAAAATTTTACCCACACTATATCATTGTTGTTAGCAGACGGCAGTTATAGTGATATTGCATCGGGCGTTACCGATAACTATGCATGGCAAACGGATGATTTGCTTTATGGGCAATGTCCCAACAGTCCATCATTTTCATCAAAAATACTTGTAAGAACATACAATTCGGGTACAAAAATAGGTGAAAAAGCCGTAGACTTTAAGGCAAATGTAACCGACAGCAATCCCACTTGCGAGAGTATTTCATACACGCAAATTAATCCGACTGTTGTACAACTTACAGGAAATGATACCGATATTATACTGACAAAATCTGAAATTAAAGTAATTTTCACGGGTGCCACTGCCAAGAACTATGCGAGTATTAAAAAATACCATATTCAGATAGACAATACAATTTTTACGAGTGAAAGTAATGAATTTACCGTTACCGATATACCTTCCGCCGAAAAAATTTACGGTTGGGTTGAGGATAGCAGACAGTTTACTTCTGTTGATGATAAAAAAGAAACAACGTTGGGTACGTGTTATCAATATTCTCAGCCGATTATTAATAACATAAAAGTCAACCGCGAAAACGATGTATATGCAAATACATATTTATCATTTAGTGCAGAGGTTGCGGAGATAATCGCTGTAAATTCCGCCTACTCAATCTATTGGCGCTCAAAACCCAGTGATGAAACAAACTTTGGGGGAAATGCGTATATAGTTGATAATGATAGTTTGCTTGAAAATTATGTGTATGATTCGCTTTTAGGCGAGTTTTCAATAGACAAAAACTTCAATTTTGAAATAATCATAGAAGATAGCTTCGGAAGTTATACGTATACAGCGTTTTTAAGGACTTCAAGACCTGAATTATCTATCAGAAACAATATGATAGGCATAAACTGTGTGCCGATTGCCGATAACGGTACATTGCAGATAAACGGGATGAGCTTACTTGATTTAACCTATCCCGTAGGGGCTGTTTATATGAGTATAAATGCTGTGTCCCCCGAAACGCTTTTTGGAGGGAAGTGGGAGAGCATCAGCGATAAGTTCCTTTTGTGTGCGGGTACTACTTATGCTGCGGGTACCACAGGCGGTGAGGCAACGCATACACTGACTACTAACGAAATGCCAGGACATACGCATGATGTTTCTATAAGACATTCCGTTTCTTCGGGAAGCACAACTATTCCTTCATATACGAATTATCTCACCGGCAGTCTAAATTATACAACATCTGTTATTAACAATAAATCATCAGGAAGATTCGGCACATCATATTCGAGTGGTGGCGGCCAAGCTCATAACAATATGCCGCCTTATCTTGCAGTTTACTGCTGGAAGCGAGTTGAGTAAACAATGAGCGACACAGTAATTATCGCCATTATATCTTTTTTAGGAACGGTACTTGGTACTTTTGGCGGGATTGTAACATCGGGTAAGCTCACCAATTACCGCCTTGAGCAACTTGAGAAAAAAGTGGATGTCCACAATAATTTTGCAGTACGCATACCCGTATTGGAGGAACACATAAAAAGCATAGACGAAAGGTTAGAAAAGGAGGATATATAGATGAAGATTTCAAAATCAACCATACTACGCACGGCATTGGTGTTATTAGTGATTATAAATCTTATACTTAAAAAACTCGGACTTAATCCCTTAAATATCAGTGAAAATGAGATTGCTCAGTTTATTGAACTCGCACTCGAAATAGCGGTAATCATCGCTGGCTGGTGGTATAACAACAGTTTTAGCAAAAACGCATTAAAGGCACAAATTTTTTTACAGGAATTAAGAAAGGAAAAAACCGATGTTTAAATTGGCATTAAATGCAGGTCACGGTATAAATACGGCCGGAAAGCGATGTCTTAAAAGTATCGATAAAAACGAAACTCGGGAGTGGGTTTTAAATAACCGCATTTGCTGTAAAATAGAAGAAAAGCTTAAAAATTATGACGGCATCGAAATAATACGCACAGACGATACCACAGGTAATGTTGATAAAACTATTGCTACGCGTGCTAAAAACGCTAACTCTTTTGACGCAGATTTATATTTATCTATTCACCACAATGCAGGCATTAAAGGTGGCAGTGGCGGCGGTATAATGGCTTATACATATCTTTTTGTGGATAAAACAACTGCTGATTGGCAAAAGGCATTTTATGATGCGGCGCTCACTTATACAGGGCTTAAAGGCAACCGTGCAACACCACTTTCAAAAGCCGATTTTGGTGAGTGTCGTATTACTACAATGCCAGCTATATTGATGGAGTGCGGTTTTATGGATAGCACGGTTGATACGCCAATTATTTTAACTGATGGATTTGCAGAAAAAATTGCACAGGCATTTACTGAAGTTATTGTTAAAAAAGCAGGTTTGACCTTAAAAAAAACAGTTGAAAATGAAGACACAAAAATAAACATTATAATAAAAATGCTTAACAAAATATTGAGCATTTTAAGTAAATAAAAAAACACGCCTCAAAATATTGGGGCGTGTTTTCGTTTGTTCAGAAACACAGGGGACGGTTATATGTGAACTGAAAGTAAACAAAAAATCCTGGCAAATGCTGGTAGGGGATGGCGCCTATGGCATCCCGTAATATACATCCGTTGTTTTGCCGGCGTTTCTTTTAATTTCCGCAAACATTATCCTCAAGCACAAGTACGTTTATGTGCTTTGTGTCGGCGGTACCTGCGTCTATCGCTATAAGTCCGTTGCCGTAAAATATATCATATATGTTTTTTGATTTATCGCCCATATTTGCATAAAAAGTAGGCATATGTCCGCAAACAAGGGTTTTATCGGCAAGTGGCTTTTGGTCGTCGTATTTTTCGGTCCATCTGATTTTTCTCGCATCTTTCCACAGGTCCTTTGTTGCGTTTTTCAAGTCGTTACTTGTAAAACAATTTTGCGGCAACCAACCGTGTACAAAAACATAGTTTTCGGTTTGGAAATAATCCACAGTCCCATTTATAAACTCACAAATGCGGTCCACCGTACCGGTCTTTCCCGAAAAATCTATCGTATCATCGGCGGGGTCAACAAAGTACTTGCCGAAAAACTCTTCAAGGGTATTCATTGTACCGTTAATATAGTGATGCGGCTGTATTTTTCCCGTGTGCAAAAGTTTGAGCAATAAATCCTCGTGATTTCCGCGCAGCAATACCTTGTGTTTAAGACGCTCAAAAAATTTAAGAGTTTCGTAGTTTTCAATACCCCTGTCAAAATAATCGCCGCAACAAACGAGCAGGTGTTTCTCATTTTCTTTTTCAAACCCTGCATTTTCAAGCGCGTCTTTTAATATTGAACAGTGTCCGTGAATATCCGAAACTACAAAAATTTTTTGTTTTTCCATATTCTTACACCTCTAAACAGCTAAATAGTTTGTGCGCCCAAATTAATCCCTTGGGCGCACAAAGTTATATAGTTTATTTAGATTTACCTGTTTTTGTACTCGTCTACAATCTTTTTAATGCGGTCAGCAGGGTCGAGTAACTTGCTGATTGAATTATCATAGTTAAGAGTATCAACAAGAAGAGCTATATATTTTGACATATTAACATTTGTGTACCAAGGTTTTGTGAGCAATTCGGGCTCATTATAAATTAAGTTGGTGGTAAAGATTTTGTCGATATATCCGTTCTCATAATATTCATCAAACTTATCATAGCCCTCAACAAACAAACCGAAGGTTGAGAAAATGAATATACGGTTTGCACCGCGCTCTTTAAGGCGGGCTGCGATATCTAACATTGATTCGCCCGAAGAAATCATATCATCAACAAGAATCAAATCTTTACCTTTAACATCAGCACCCAAAAATTCGTGTGCTTCAATCGGGTTTTTGCCGTTAACGATAACAGAATAGTTGCGGCGCTTGTAGAACATACCGAGTTCCAGACCTAAAATTGAGGAATAGTAGATACATCTGCCCATACCACCTTCGTCAGGGGAAACAATCATGGTATGCTCACGGTCAAGTTTAATGTCGGGAACTGCGCGAAGCAACGATTTAATCATTTGATAAGCGGCGGTTACATTATCAAAACCGTCATTAGGAATAGCGTTTTGTACGCGTGGGTCATGTGCATCAAAGGTGATAATGTTTTTAACACCCATTGAAATAAGCTCTTGCAAAGCCATTGCACAGTCCATAGATTCACGCTTTGTGCGTCTATGCTGTCTGCCCTCGTAAAGCATCGGCATAATAACCGTAATTCTACGCGCTTTGCCGCCGAATGCTGCAATTACACGCTTTAAATCCTGATAATGGTCATCAGGACTCATAGGAACTGTTTGACCGTACATTTTATAGGTAACTCCGTGATTAAAGCAGTCACATATAATATAGGCATCAAGACCGCGTGCTGTGTGGTTTAAAACGCCCTTTGCCTCACCTGTGCCGAAACGCGGACAGTTAGCGGGAATAACAAAGGATTGGTCTTGCTCGGCACCGCGCCATTGTTTAAGATAATAGTCAACCTTAGAAGAAATATCTTCGCAACCGCGCATACTGATAATTGCAAGGTCGCCGTAAGGTGTGTGTTTAAAATTGATTTCTGACATATTTTTACCCCCTGAATCTTTTATATTCTACATAATACCACAAAATCTATAATAAAAAAAGTATTTTTTTACAAAATCTTGTGCTTTTTTAAAATTTTTTTACTTTGGGCTATCAACAATTTGTGAATTGATAATAAGTTTGTAATTTCCGCTTTTCAAAATACTTGTTAAATCGGCGGAATTTTTAATTTTGACATTACTTGCTATAGCTCGTATTTACCGTCCATTATGCGCCGCATAATATGGAAAATATTATCATTGAAAAATTATTTTAACAGCTCGTTTTCAATATGGGTAAGCACATCCGAAAGGGAGGAAAAATTATATTTTGCTTTTGTTTTGTCGGATAGATTTATACCAAAAGAATGCTCAACCTTTTCAAACATACAATAGTCGTTAATGCCGTCACCCACGGTTGCCGCGTCCAAGGTGTCTATATCGAGCTTTTTGCATAGCCACTCCACCGCAGTTCCTTTATTTAAGCCGCTTGGAACTGCATCATAGCAGTCGCGGTGTTTATAGTAAATGATGTCTTTTAAGCGGTCTTTGTTTTGCTTTAAAATATCATCGATTATATCGAACTCTTCATCTTTTTTCGGAAAGGGGGTAACCGCCGTAAGACCCGGCTGGAACCACATATCAGGTATGCGCCTTTCAATCTCTTCCTTAAAAAATCTAAGTGAATTTTTGGCTTCATCCGAGTAGGGCAAAATATGGAAAAAAGTAGGGGGCGTAAAAATTCCGAACTGAATAACCGCGCCGTTTTCACCCATCATAATCGGGGTTTTCCAATCACACTGGCGCAAAAATCCACACAAAAAGTGGGTAGGTTTGCCGGAGCAGATTGCTATTTTAACGCCACATTTTTCTATATTTTTAATTCTTGATAATTCCTTCTCGGGAATGGCGCTGTAACCATCTTCGGAAAGCGTTCCGTCAAGGTCAAAAACTATCAGTTTAAGCATAAAACAACCGCCTTTTTAAAACATATTATACATTTTAGCACACCAATACTGTTAATGCAATATTATTAGGTAAAAATTTATTGATTTATGTCAGACTTTTTGGTATAATGAATTGAATATTTGTATTTAAAGGAGCGATTACTATGCCCAAAGTTACCTTAATGGCTTATACGCCCGACCCCGAAAGGACAATTGCATGTGCTGCAAAGCTTTGTTACAGTCCTTCTTCCATCGATACCGTACATAGCGGACTTACCGATGAAAAGGTATCGTCTTTTGTTGAGATGTTATCCGAAATAGGTCACGAAAGTCCCATTGAACACGCTTCATTTACTTTTGGTATTGAAGGGGTATCACGTGCACTTTTGGCGCAAATCACAAGGCATAGAATTGCATCTTTCTCGGTGCAAAGCCAACGCTATGTTGCGGAGAAAAGTTTTGAGTATGTAACACCGCCCGAAATAGCCGCAGTACCCGAAGCTTTGGAAATTTACAAACAGGCAATGGCAGAGGACCAAAAGACATATGATAGAATCGCCGAGGTTTTAAAAGCAAAGCACAAAGAAGCATTTTTAGCGGCAGGTAAGGATGGAAAAACGGCAGAGCGTATGGCCGAGAAAAAAGCCATTGAGGATGCGCGTTTTGTTTTACCTAACGCTTGTGAAACAAAAATGATAGTAACTATGAATTGCCGCAGTTTGATGAATTTTTTCAGGCATCGTTGCTGTAACCGAGCACAGTGGGAAATTCAGGATGTAGCAAATCAGATGTTGGCGCTTGTAAAAGAGGTTGCACCCGAAATATTCAAAAAAGCGGGTCCGCCGTGTTTGGTTGGTCCTTGCCCCGAAGGCAAAATGACCTGCGGTAAAGCAAAGGAAATTAAAGAGTATTATGCCAAATTCGGCAAATAGGAGAAAATTTAAAAATGGGTAAACTAATTGTTATTGAGGGTCTTGATGGTAGCGGTAAATCTACTCAGCTTGAACTTTTGCCCGAAAATCTAAAAAAATTCGGCATTGATACAAAGACCGTTTCCTTTCCGAACTATGAGAGTGATTCGAGTGCGCTTGTAAAAATGTATTTATCGGGTGAATTCGGTAAAAATCCTGAGGATGTCAACGCATATGCCGCATCCTGCTTTTATGCGGTTGACCGTTATGCTTCCTATAAAACCGATTGGGGCAAATACTATAATGATGGCGGTACGGTAGTTGCAGGTAGATATACAACATCAAATGCCGTACACCAAGCATCAAAATTATCGGAGGATAAATGGAAAAACTTTTTATCGTGGCTATATGATTTTGAATACAACAAGATAGGGATTCCCCAACCCGATTTGGTTATATTTCTCGATATGCCGATAGAGGTATCGCAAAAGCTTATGAGTAAGCGTTACAGCGAAAACGGCGGCAAAAAGGATATACACGAAAGAGATGTAGAGTATCTCAACCATTGCAGAAAGGCGGCATTATATACAGCTGAGTTTTCGGGCTGGAAGATAATTTCTTGTGCTGAAAACGGCGAAGCAAGAAGCATAGGAGATATATCAAACGATATTTTATTGGCTGCAAAAGAACTTTTTTAAACGGAGAACATTATGGTTTATGTATTTTTGGCAGAGGGATTTGAGGAAATAGAGGCATTAAGCTCGGTTGATATTTTGCGCCGTGCCGAAATACCCGTTAAAACGGTTGGTATAAGCGGTGGCGAGATAATTGGTGCTCACGGTATTGCGGTTAAGTGTGATTTAACGATAGAAAAAATAAAAACTGACGAAATTACGGCAGTGGTTTTACCGGGTGGTATGCCGGGCGCCGTAAATTTAAAAGCCAGTAACGCCCTTGCGGAAATATTAGTTTATGCGTATAAAAACAACAAAATATTGGCAGCGATATGCGCAGCCCCTCTGGTGCTTGGAAATTTAGGATTGTTAAACGGAAGATGCGCTACCTGTTATCCCGGGTTCGAAGATTGGCTTGTCGGCGCTAAAATGCAAAATAAAAAGGTTTGTGTTGACGGTAATATTATAACTGCTTCAGGTCCTGCTGCGGCGATTGATTTTGGGTTGGCATTGGTTGAAAAAATAAAAGATATTGATGCGGCAAACAAAATCCGCAAGGGTATGCTTTTAGAGGTGTAAAATGGAAAATAAAGATTTTGATAATTTAGAAAACAGTGAGTTTTCCTTTGATGTTGATTCGGTTGTAATACCTGATACAAATGCGGATGATGAGACCGACATTGTGAAAATCGTTAAAGACGAAAAGAAGAAAAACGGCAAACACCGAAAAAAGAAAAGAAAAAGCATTATAAAATCGGTTGTGTGGATACTGGCAATTATATTGCTATCGGTAATTTTGGCGTCAACCGTTATAATCGGTACAGGCGAGTATTTAGGTATTGGCCCGGGTAGAGGCAAAGAGGTTGTTGTTGAGATAGAAAAGGGTATGACAACACGGCAAATAGCAAAACGCCTAAAAGATGAAGGCGCAATAAATAATGCCACAGCTTTTATTGTTTACTCCAAATTGTCCGGTAACAGCGGAAAGTATTCATACGGTGTTTATGTTTTTAATAACGAAATAGGTTATGAAGATTTGGCGACATTGCTTATGGAAAGCGGCGCAAAGGCCGAAACGGTAACGGTTACCATACCCGAAGGCATAGGAATAAATGATTACACAAAAAATGTAAACGGAAATGATGTTACGGTTAAAGGTATTGCAACATTGCTTGAAGAAGCGGGTGTATGCAAAAAGGATGATTTTTTTGCAGCAATAAGGGAGTTTGAGCTGGAATCCGAGCTGTTCGATGGTGCAAATCCCCAAAAAACATATTTTTCTTTAGAGGGTTATCTTTTCCCCGATACCTATAATTTTTATTCGTATGATTCGGCCGAGTGTGCGCGTTTAGCAGTCAATAAAATGTTCGGCGAGATGGAAAAACGCATAACAGGCGATATGATAAAACAAATAAAAGAAAAGGGTCAAACCGTAAATGAAATTTTAACAATGGCGTCTATTGTTCAAATGGAGGCGGGCGGCAACACAAGCGAAGCTAAAAATGTTGCATCGGTTTTCTATAACCGTCTTAACAGTACCGCTTTTTCGACATTGGGCTCGTCACCAACCTGTTATTACGGCAGGTCCTTTAAATATGATGACGGCAGATACGATACCTATAAAATTGAGGGTTTACCCCCGGGTCCGCTTTGTGCTCCCGGTATTGCGGCGATAGAAGCGGCAATTAACCCAACCGAAAATTCGCCTTATTATTACTTTGTAACCGATGCTACGGGTAAGTTTTATTTTCATAAAACGGGCGAAGAACAGGCAAACACAATAAACAAACTAAAACGGGAAAATAATTGGATATATGAGTATTTGGACTAATAAAAAATTACCCGAGCTTTTATGCCCCGCAGGTGATATCGTACGGCTTAAAGCGGCTGTGGATTTTGGTGCCGATGCGGTGTATTTGGCGGGTGAAGAATTTGGTATGCGTACCGCCGCTACCAATTTTGGCGAAGCGGATTTAAAAGAAGGAATAGAATATGCTCATTCCCACGGCGTTAAGGTGCACGTGGCGTGTAACACATTACCTCATAATGATGAGATACCGCGCCTACCTGCTTTTTTGGAGCTTATTAACGACCTTGGTGCCGATGCGGTTATAGCCGCCGATATAGGTACTATGGGACTTGTTAAAAAATATGCTCCAAAATGCGAATTACACGCATCGGTTCAGTCAGGCATAGTAAATTATGTTACGGCTAATGCATTTTACGATATGGGCGCAAAGCGTGTTGTTTTAGCCCGAGAGTTATCGCTTAAAGAAATTGCCGAGATTCGTGATAAAACACCAAAGGATTTAGAATTAGAAGCTTTTGCACACGGCGCTATGTGCGTGTCTTTCTCGGCAAGATGTCTTTTGTCAAGTTATATGACAGGTCGCGATGCAAACCGTGGTGACTGTGCACAGCCGTGCCGTTGGAGTTATTCTCTTATGGAAGAAACACGCCCCGGCCAGTATTTTGATATTACCGAAACCGACAAAGGCACTTATATACTTAATGCTAACGATTTGTGTATGGCACATCACCTTAAAGAGATGTGTAAGGCGGGTATTGACAGTATAAAAATAGAGGGCAGGGCAAAATCCCACTATTATGTGTCGGTTGTAACAAACGCCTATCGCGGTGCGCTTGATTCTCTGAAACAAAATCTTGAAAATTGGGTTTTACCAAACTGGGTAGAAGAGGAATTAAATAAGGTTAGCCACCGCAATTATTCTACGGGATTTTATTTTGGCACACCAAGCAATTCGCAAACATACGAAAATGCGGGTTATGTAAGAGATTATAGCGTTGGTGCTGTGGTCGATGATTATGTAGAGGGTAAAATAATAGCAACGGTCAAAAACAAATTCTTTAAAGGACAAGTTTTTGATTGTTTGGAAGCGGGTAGCACACCATTTAATGTAGCGGCCGAAGAACTTTTTGATGAAAAAGATTCTCCGATACTCGTAGCACCGCACCCAATGATGAAGGTTAAAATTCCGTTTTCAAAACCTGTTAAAGCGGGTTCCTTGCTTAGAATTAAAGAATTTTAATAATTTCTATTTTAAACATTAAATTTTATCACGAAGATTCACGATAATGTTTGTATGTGACAAAATTATGGAAAATATTAACCTAAATATAGAATATTGTTTTGTATTAGGTGTGTTGGCTTGTGAAAAATCAACATAAAAGGTATAATAATTGGTAATAAATTAGGAGGAATATATAATGAGCACTATTTTCAAAAAATTTGCAAAAAAGAGTTTATCTCTCGCTTTAGCCCTTGCTGTTATCTTGTGTTCGGTGACAGTATCGCTTTCGGCTTTCGCCGAAGAGCTTTGGACAGCATCTTTTGTTTTGGATGCTGCCACCAATGGCGGTACAGTCGATGGTGAAGGCACAAAAACAGTCGAGGCGTTTGCAGGCGAGGTATATACACCATCCGTAACTGTGGGCACACCTACTACGGACCAGAAGTTTATCGGTTGGTCAACCGATAAAGATGCGGTTGTAGGTGAATTAACCTTCACTCCCAAGGATGGCGCTACGTATTATGCTATCTTCGGCCACGTAATTTATTTAGATGGCACTACAGGGGATACAGCAGCTAACGGCGCTGATGGTAGTAAAGAAAAACCGTTTAAAACATTCAGCTCAGCCGGTGTTCCCGGTGTTGATCTTTATTCTGCAACCTATGGCACCACAGCCACCAACTGCGTTGTTGTAGTTAACGGTGCGGTTACACTTTCTTCTATCACAAGCTGGTCAATGAGCGCTGTTGATAAGCGCCTTTACATCACAGGTAAAGACCCCACAACAGGTGTAGTTAACGAAACAAGTGTTACTGTAGATACCTTTGCCTTAGGTGTAAGCGGACAGTCATTAGGTATGTTTTCACGCGGCGTATATTTGGATTACTTGACTGTAACCGGTGGTAATGGTCGAATTTATGTCAGAGGAAGTATTAACAATGTGCATCTCGGCGCAAATGTTGAAGGTGCTAATAAGTTGTACTTAGACGGTGCTGATTTGAATGCATCACAAGCATATATCGAAACAGCTGCTCAAAACATTATTTCTCTTAATATTGGTGTGACTAAAAGCATAACCTTTGCAGGTGATGAAACGGTTGTTATCAATGGCGGTTATATTAACCATAAGGATAACGGTGTTTTACTTGCAGGTAATGTAGGCGGAAACATAAATGTTATTGTTAACGATTATGAAGGTAATACTTTAAGCATCAACACAAAGGATGTTAAAAGTGTTACAGGCGCTATCAACTATGTATTCAATAACGGTACATTGGCAGAAATCGAGACAAAAGAAAATTCAAAACTGAGACTTAACTGGACTTACGATGGCACAACAAGTACAGTTGATACACAAGTACCCACAACCGGCGGTTTCTACTATATTGACAGTGCTGTGGGCGGTAAGGTGATACCTACTGCTACAGCAGGTAAATTCAAGGTAGAATTTGATGAGGGTTATAACACTGTATTCGTAAACGGTGTTAGAACTGTACTTGATAGCGATAACTGCATTACCTTAACTGCTATCCCAGCCACTACTGTTAGTCCTTCTGATAGCGATTGGGTAAAGGTTACATATGATTATGTAGAAGAAGATCTCTCAGACACTATATCCTTTACATTAGATGCAGGTACAAACGGCGGTAATATTTCAGGTGCTGCTACTAAGGCGCTACAAATTACCGCAGGCGGTTCGTATACTTCAGATGTAACTGTTACTGCTCCTGATGGCCTTCAATTCATCGGTTGGTCAACGAACAATGATGATTATGTTGGTAAATTAACATTTACTCCCACAGATAATACTACATATTATGCTATCTTCGGTGAGGTAATTTATGTAGGCGGAACTGCAACAGATTCCACTGCCGCAAAGGGTAGCAAAGCTAATCCTTATACAGGTTTAAGTCATTCCTCAATTGGTGATGCTCTTCCCTTTACTTCAACTGCCAAAAACTGTGTGGCTGTATTAAACGGTACAGTTACTGTGGCTTCAATCTCAAACTGGGCCATTCAATCAGATACGCGCCTCTATATCACAGGTCTTGACCCCACGACAGGTGTTCAAAACACGACAGCTGTTACTATATCCGTGTTTGCAATGGGTCAAACCAATAAATCCTGCGTATTTGGCCAAGGCATATATATGGATTACTTTACCATAACGGGCGCATCAAATAATCCGTATGCTTTCTATATGCGTGGCGGTGCTGCAAACTTTAGGGTTGGTACTAATGTAGTAACCACTCATACAGGTAACTTGCTAATAGACGGTGCTGATACTAACCTTGCGTCCCAGTATATAGAGTTAGGTCTTAGCAGAGCCACTTTTGTTAAAACTGCAACCAGCAGTTCAATTAATATTTCAGGTGATTCGACAGTTGTTATCAACAACGGTTATCTTGATAAATACGATGGTGGCGTGCAACTTGCAGGTACTGTAGGTGGCAACCTGAGCGTTGTAGTTAACGGTTATACTAACGGCAAAGCATTGCGAGTTAATACATTAGCCCTTACAAGCGCAGGTTCAATTAACTACATTTTCAATAACAATACCAAAGCAACGATTGCTTCTACATATTTGGGACTGAATGTGAATAGCAGTTCACAAGCAATCGCAACAAATGCAACAGGCGGTTTCTACTATATCGATAGTGGTATCGGCGGTAAAGTAATGCCTACCGGAGTTGCAGGTAAATTTAAGGTAGAATTTGACGCGGGTTATAACTATATAAATGTAAACGGTATTAAAACCCAACTTGATGGCAATAATTGTTTTACCTTAACTGCTACTGATGCCAGTGTTATTACACCTGCTGCAAGTGATTGGTATAATATTACCTACGGATATGAAGTAGTTATACCCGAAGAACCAGAAGATCCAGAAGATCCAGAAGATCCTGAAGATCCTGAAGATCCTGAAGACCCCACACCTTCTACTACAGTTTCCTTTACACTTGATGCCGCAACAAACAGCGGTACGGTTAATGGCGGAAAAACCACAACCGTAGAGGTTGCGAGTGGCAGTCAATATACAAGCAATGTAGCGGTTACTCCACCTACCGGTTTAATGTTTATCGGTTGGTCACTTGATAAAGATGATTTTGTAGGCGAATTAACCTTTACTCCCAAGAGCGGCGCTACATATTACGCAATATTCGGTCACGTGATTTATGTTGATGCTACTAACGGTAAGACTCCTGCAGAGGGTGGAGATGGCTCCAAAGCAAATCCGTATAAGTCATTCAGTTCATCAGGTGTTCCGATTAGCGTTTTCCAAAACACAACAGCAGTAAACTGTGTTGTTGTACTTAAAGGTGCTGTTGCTTTAACATCTTTTTCAGCATATCAAAACACAGCAAGCTTTAATAAGCGCCTTTATCTTACAGGTCTTGACCCGACAACAGGTGTACTTAATACCACAAATGTTACACTTAACGATTTTGCTACCAGTTTATCTAATCAGTCAACACCTGTATTCAAGCGAGGTTTGTATTTAGACTATATAACCGTAGCAGAACCCACCGCAAGTACAGGTACTAACGGTAAATTATATGTAAGAGGTAACATTGCAAACCTTTATCTCGGCGCAAATGTTGAGGCATCGGGTAAAATGTATGTAGGTGGTGCTGATAAGAGCACAACCTCCGCTTATGTTGAAACATCAGCTAAAAACCTCTTATATATTGATGTTATGAACCAGAAGAGTGGCATAACATTTTCGGGTAATTCAACAGTCGTTATCAACGGCGGTAATATTACCCATAATGATATGGGTATTCAGCTGGGAGGTATTGTAACAGGCAACTCAAGCGTTGTTGTAAACGATTATGACGGTACTGTTTTAAGCGTTAACACAGATAAAGTTCAAAGTGTTGGCGGTGCTATAAACTATATATTCAACTATGGTACAAGAGCAAATATTAATACATTAAAACTTAACTGGTCATTTGTAGACAGCGTAAGTACAGTTGATACAGCGGTGCCTACAACAGGTGGATTCTATTATATTGATAGTGCCGAAGGCGGTAGAGTATTGCCTACCGATGTTGCCGGTAAATTTAAGGTAGAATTCGATTCAGGATATAATCACATTAAGGTTAACGGCACAAATGTAGAGTTGGATAGTGATAACTGCTTTACTTTAACTGCAACCTCAGCATCTACCGTTACTCCTTCAGAGAGTGACTGGGTAAAGATAACTTACTACTACGAGAAGGTTACCTTTAAAACTACCGTTAATGCAAAATCACAGTTACCTGATGAAATCGCCGGACAACCGGTTACCTGGACTGCTACCGCTAATGAAAATTTTGTTGTAAATGACAAAAATCAGATAGTTGGTTTGAAGACCGGTACCGGTAAAGTATACGGTGTAAGCGTGGTTAACGGTGTTGCAGTTGATACCGAAATCGATGTAAGCGTTTTAGACTATGATGCATCAAGAAATAATTTTGCAAATAATAATTTCAGGATTACACCCACAAGCACTAAGAATTTGTACATTTTAACCGTAACCGGTGGCGTACTCAATCCCAGCACGTTTAAAATTAACGGTGAATTCCAGTTGCTTGATGAGGTTGAGGTAGAGGGTGTAATCCCCAGCGGTAGAGAGTATCAACTCTATTGTGAAGATATGTATACACTTACTGTTGAGGGTACATTCATAACCGATGAAAATACATTAAAAACAAGTATATTTAATCTTGGCGCAAGTGTGGAAGCCGATAGTTCTACTGAAGGACATAAAATGAAATTTATCTTTAGAACAACGGCAATTACACCGGCAGGCACAACGGTTGAAGAAGGCGGAAAGCTTCCTGAACAAATTGTAGTGTATAACGCTACGGTAACACCCACAAACATAGGCGTATTTATGATACCTGAAGCGTTGTTAACCAATGTAAATACCAAGCCAACCTTAAAAACCGGCTTTAATATTAACAGCAACAAGGTATCTGTTAATAACAGCTCTTATCCTGCGGCAAATGTAAAAATTACATCTTTGGAAGATTTAACTTATGATTATGCCGATTTCTATGCAACACTTACACAAATAGAAGAGGAAATGCGTTACGTTCGCATAGTGTGTGTGCCGTATATCACCTATACAACATCTACTGGTAGTACAGGTGTGCTTTACGGTGATAGCATTATCCGTAGCCACGATACTGCCAATGCCTCAATACACAAAACTGAGGAAGAGGTTGCTGCAGAACTTCGCGCCGAAACCGACCAAAGAATAAATGAGATTAAGAGTACAACTTCGAATATTGCTCCTACAGGAAGTGGTAAAAGGATTTATATTTCCAGTACCGGTAGTGACAGCAATAGCGGTACTACATCAACAAGTCCTATCAAGACAATCAGTAAATTAAATAGTTTAACATTAACCGAAGGCAGTGTTGTTTACTTTAAGCGCGGTGATGTTTTCCGCGGTCAGGTTATCTGCCAAGCCGGTGTTACATAT
>JAZUSW010000144.1:0-3442 GCA_045606925.1 Acutalibacteraceae bacterium
GCGGCTTATTTATCGGTGCTTTCTTTATGGCAACCGATTACACCACCTCCCCATCAACCTCTTTTGGTAAGGTGATTTTCGGCTTGGGCGCAGGATTATTGACCTGCTTGATTCGTTATTTCGGCACCTATCCCGAAGGCGTTTCGTTTGCCATCTTGTTTATGAATATTCTTACACCTTACATAAGCATATGGACAAGGCGTAAGGTGTTTACGGCAGGAGGTAAGAAATAATGAGAAGCAGAATAAAAAATCTTGTTGTATTTGTTTGTATATGCACAGTAATTACATTATTACTTGCCGTTACCAATTCCGTTACAGCGCCGATTATACAGCAAAACCAAAATGCCGCGGCAAATAAATCTCTTATCGAAGTTATGCCAAACGGTAAAAATTTCGAAAAAATGGATATTTCCGCTCTTACCCTTCCTTCAACCGTATCCGAAGTTTATAAAGAAACTACCGACCAGGGTTATGTAATAAAGTTGGTTACGGCAGGTTACGGTACCGATATGGTAATTATGTGCGGTGTAGATAAAAGCGGTGTTGTAACCGGTGCGGTTTGTCTTTCTTCAAACGAAACGCTCGGCAAAGAAAAAACCTACGGTGCAAACTTTACCGATAAGGATTCCGCAGGTGTTGATGCTGTGGATATTATCGCAGGTGCCACAAAAACAACACAGGCGTATAAGGATGCCGTTAAGGATGCGCTTAATGCCGCTATTATATTAGGCGGCGGCTCGGTTGATATCAGGACCGAGGAAGAAATTTTAAACGACAATCTAGATACGGCATTACCTGTTGGTGAGAAGAAATTTAAAAAATGGTTTAAGGTGGAAAAATTAGACGGTATTGATGCCGTGTATATTGCAGAAAACCAGACGGGTTATGTATTTGTTTCAGGTGAACAGTTTATCGGTGTTAAAGCCGACGGTACCGTTATTACCGAAGGCGTGGAAAATGCGGCGCTCTTTACAGATGCTGTTGCAACGATTAAATCAACCACGCTTAAAGAAATTGACCTGTCAAAATATCCTGCTTTACAGGATACTGTTGTTTCGGCAAACAAAACATCCGGCGGCAACTATATTATCGAAACAAAGGGCGCCGGTTACGGTATTAAGGGCGGCAACGAGTATCATCCCGCTTCTAACGAGTACATTATAGTACGCGTAGCCGTAACTGCCGACTATGAGATTATTGACTGTCTTACCGTGTCCCAAGCCGAAACAAAGGGCTTAGGCGATGCTTGTGCGGATGAGAGCTTTTACGGTCAGTTTGTTGGCAAAACCGAACAAAACTACAAAGAAATTGATGCAATAAGCGGCGCTACTTTAACCACCGACGGTTATAAACAAGCCATAGAACGCGCATTTGCGGCAGTAAAAGTATTGAATGGGGGTGCCCGATAATGAATAACAAATCTTCCCTTTCGGTTTTGTTTAACGGAATAATTAAAGAAAATCCGGTTTTGGTACTCATTCTCGGTACCTGTCCGACACTCGCAACAACCACCACGGTTGACGGTGCATTCGGTATGGGAATCGCCGCTTTGGTTGTGCTTGTTTGCTCAAACATTTTTATCTCACTTTTGCGCAAGGTTATACCCGAAATAATGCGCATTCCCTGTTATATAGTAATTATTGCAGGATTTGTTACCATAGTAAAAATGTTGGTACAAGCGTTTTTGCCCGATTTATACGAAACACTCGGTGTATATTTGGACCTTATCACCGTTAACTGCATAATATTAGGTCGTGCCGAAATGTTCGCAAATAAAAATTCGGTTGCCGTGTCAGCGCTTGACGGAATCGGTATGGGTATCGGTTTCACCCTGGCATTAACCGTAATGTCGACCGTGCGCGAGGTTTTCGGTGCGGCTTCGTTTGCGGGAATAGCCATTCCCTTTATGGAAAACTATAAAATAGAATTTTTAACCAAAGCCCCCGGTGGCTTGTTGGTTTACGGCTTACTGATAGCGGCCGTTTTTGCCCTGACTCACGGCAAAGCACCGCTTAAAACCTCCTTCTCTTGCGAAGGTTGTCCCAATGCGGGTACCTGCAATACAAAAGCGTGTACGAAAGGAGTTGAGAACTAATGGATATGTTTAAAGTGTTGATTGTAATTCTTTTATCTTCGGTTTTTGTTGATAACTATGTTTTGAGCCGCTTTTTGGGTATTTGCCCATTTTTAGGAGTATCGGAAAAGAAGGACCAGGCAGTAGGAATGGGCGTTGCTGTAACTTTGGTAATGTTGGTTGCAACGGCAGTAACCTGGCCGATACAGTATTTTGTTCTCAACCCGCTTAACCTTGGATATTTGCAAAACATTTTGTTTATTTTGATTATCGCGGCACTCGTACAGATTTTGGAGATGTTGCTTAAAAAGTTTTCCCCCGCTTTGTATAAGGGCCTGGGTGTATATCTTCCCCTTATAACCACTAACTGTGCTGTATTGGGTGTTACTATTAACAACATAATTGATGGTTATAATTTTATCGAATCAATGGTTAGTTCTTTGGGATGCGGACTTGGATTTTTATTGGCAATGGTGCTTTTCTCAGGTTTGCGTTCACGAATCGACAATTCGCATATCCCCGCCCCCTTCAAGGGCTTGGGTGTTACACTTATTGCTGCATCCTTTATCTCGTTGGCATTTATGGGATTTAGCGGTATTGTTGAAAACATTTTTGCTTGATAAGAGGTATTTTAAATGAATATATTAATAGCGTTTGTTGTTATACTTGCAATTTCTTTTATAGTAGGGCTTTTGTTATTAGTATGCTCACATTTCTTTTCGGTTAAAGAAAACCCTCTGAAAACAGAAATTCGCAAATGTTTGCCGGGTATTAATTGCGGTGCTTGTGGCTACAAGGGTTGTGATGACTATGCTGCGGCTTTAGCGGAGGGCGGCGTCAAACCAAATCTTTGTATCCCCGGCGCACAAAATGTTGCCGATAAAATAGGTGACATTTTAGGCATTAAGGCCGAGCCGTTTAAGGATGTTGTCGCTTTTGTTGGATGTAACGGCAACTGTGATGCCACCTTTAAAACCGCAGAATATGAGGGTGTAGGGACCTGCTTAGCCGCCTCTATGCTTTACGGCGGCACAAATTCCTGCCGATTTGGATGTTTGGGATTTGGTGACTGCGCGGCAGTATGTCCCTCGAATGCCATTTGCCTTATGGATGGTATAGCACGCGTGGATACTTCCCGTTGTGTAGGATGCGGTATGTGCGCAAAAACCTGTCCAAAACACATTATTTCTATATTATCGCAAAATACCCAAACCGTTGTTATGTGCAGCAACACCGAAAAGGGCGCCGATGCCAGAAAGAATTGTAAAAACTCTTGTATTGGTTGTAAAAAGTGCGAAAAAACCTGTCCTAACGGTGCTGTTACGGTAAAGAATAATTTAGCAGTTATTGACTATGAAAAGTGTAC
>JAZUSW010000145.1:0-7774 GCA_045606925.1 Acutalibacteraceae bacterium
TTATATTTTATATTTTATATTTTATATTCTTTAACTATATTACCGTCTAAATCCTTCCAACAAAATACGCCATTCTCAAAAATCATATATGCATTAAGACTGTTATTTTTCGGTATTGAAACCGAGCCGGGATTTATATAGGTAAAATTATCATATTCTTGGCAAACAGGGACATGGGTGTGCCCGTGCAGTAAAATATCACCCTTGTTCAACGGCGGTAAATTGTCGGTATTGAATTTATGTCCGTGCGTGGCATATATTATCTTATTTTCGTGTGTTATAACGCAGTAATCGGCAAGTATGGGAAAATTAAGCACCATTTGGTCAACTTCGCTGTCGCAGTTGCCGCGCACACAAAGTATATCGTTTTTTAATTCATTTAATATTTCAATCACTGCTTTTGGGTTGTATTCGCGCGGTAAATCATTTCTCGGGCCGTGATACAAAACATCGCCAAGCAGTAGTATTTTATCGGCTCTTTCTACCTTAAATCTTTCTATCAGCTTTTTGCAATAATAGTATGAGCCGTGTATATCAGAAGCAATAAACCATTTCATAAAATCCCTCCAACAATATAATAAAATACAAACTGAATGTTGTCAATAAAAACCGTTTGTTTTATTGACTTTTCGGGTAGATTAAAATATACTGTAGGAGAGTAAAAATAAGGAGCTGCAAGGTATGAGTGTCGTATATAATATGGACTTTGATTGGAAATTCCACCGCGGTGATATTGAGATTAAAATCGGCACAGGGCACAACGATAGTTATACTTCGTGTAAGTCGGGTAATGTAGTGGGTGTTGGTTCAAAAGCGTATGATGACAGCAGTTGGAGAGTTGTTGATTTACCTCACGATTATTTTGCCGAGAGTGAGTTTTCTCCCGAAAATTTACACTCGCACGGATATAGAGAGCGTTGCAATGCCTGGTATCGCAAGAGCTTTAAATTGGATGAATCTTTAAAAGACAAGCACCTGCTCTTGTGCTTCGAGGG
This sequence comes from Acutalibacteraceae bacterium, assembly GCA_045606925.1. Classification (GTDB taxonomy): domain Bacteria; phylum Bacillota; class Clostridia; order Oscillospirales; family Acutalibacteraceae; genus SIG565. The sequence continues at coordinate 996 of JAZUSW010000145.1, forward strand.
AACTGCCGTAAATGCCGAATTTTACTTTAACGGCTCTCTAATGGAGCGTTCTTTCAGCGCCTATACTGAAACGGTTTTTGATATAACCGACCGCGCCTGTTTTGGTGATAAAGTTAATACCTTGGCGGTGTATATTAAGGGCACCGAAACTGAGGGCTGGTGGTACGAGGGCGCAGGTATATATCGCCACGTTAAGCTTTATGCAAAGGAAGATTTACATATTGCCCATAACGGTATATTTGCTAAACCCGTGCTTAAAAAGGGTACTAAAAACAGTTGGGAAATAGAACTTACAACGATACTTCAAAATAGTTCTTATGCCGATATGCAAGCGTATGTTACCGCACAACTGTCGGATGGTGAAAAACTCGTTGCATCAGGTATTTCGAAGCCCACAAATTGCGGATATTGTGCCGATACGGCGGTTAAATTTAAATTTAATGTGGGCCGCGTGACGCGTTGGGATATAGATAATCCTAAACTTTACACATTAAAGGTTGGTATAATCAACAACGCGCAAACAACCGATACCGAACAGATTCGTATAGGTTTTCGTACATTCTATATTGATAAGGACAAAGGTTTTTTCTTAAATGACCGTAAGGTTCTTATAAAAGGCACCTGCAACCATCAAGACCACGCGGGTGTTGGTGTTGCCGTGCCCGATTCGGTGCAGTATTATCGCATAAAGCGGCTTAAAGAGATGGGCACAAACGCCTATCGCTGTTCACACAATTTGCCAAACAAGGAAATACTTGATGCGTGTGATGAGTTGGGGCTTATTGTGATGGATGAAAACCGCCGTTTTGAAACACGCGAAGAGGTGCTTAAATATCTCGAAATAATGGTGCGCCGTGACTGTAATCATCCGTCTGTTATTTTCTATTCGCTATTTAACGAAGAGCCCTTGCAAAACACCGAAGAAGGTGCAAAAATGTTCAGGCGTATGAGGGCGAAGGTTGAGCAACTTGATAACACCCGTTTAATTATGGGCGCTATAAACGGCAATGCCGAGGGCGCGGGGCTTTATATGGATGCTACAGGCATAAATTATAATATCGGCGCGATAGATAATATGCATAAGCTTCATCCGGAACTTTCGTTAATCGGTTCGGAAAATAACAGTGCAGTTACAACAAGAGGATGTTATAAATCCGATTACGAAGAAAAACAGGTGCTCAGTAATTATGATGAAGAGTGTGTGCCTTGGGGCCAAACAATACACGAAACGTGGGATTTCGTGAGAAATCGCGAGTGGTTTGCAGGTATTTTTATTTGGACAGGATTTGATTATCGGGGTGAGCCCACTCCGTTCAAGTGGCCGAGTGTGTCTTCACAGTTTGGTATTATGGATACCTGCGGTTTTCCAAAAGATTCGTTCTATCAAAACAAAGTATGCTTTACCGATAAACCTATGATTCACCTTCTGCCGCATTGGAATTGGCAAAAAGGCGATAAGGTACGAGTTATGGCTGTTACAAACTGTGATGAAGCTGAATTGTTTTTAAACGGTGTTTCCGTGGGTCGTAAAACTGCCGATGTTTGCGCTAATCCTGAGTGGTTGGTAGATTATGTGCCCGGCAAAATTACGGCTAAGGCATATAAAAACGGCAAATGTGTTGCCAAAGCCGAGAATAAAACAACCGGCAAACCCTATGCGGTAAAAATTTGCCCTGTGAGCACCAGAATAAAAAATGACGGACACGACACAGCAATACTTAATTTTTGCGTGGTTGATAAAAGGGGCAGGGTGGTCCCAACTGCCGATAATAATATAAAATTTGAAATTATCGGTGACGGTATAATAAGAGGAGTAGGTAACGGAAATCCCAATTCGCACGAGTCGGATGTTTTGCCCGAGAGAGATTTGTTTGCAGGATGGTGCCAAGCGCTTGTTATGTCAAAAATAGGGGCTAAAAGCATAAAAATTGTAGCCACAAGCGAAGGTATTGAGAGCGACCAAATCGAACTTGATATTGTATCGGTACGGCAACCAAACTGTATTTTCAGTGTGCAAAACTATGATATAAACGGCGTTACTATGTCTGATGTTACACTTGTCAGGCCCGACCCGCTTATAGAACTTAGCGATGATAATATGAACTCGTTTTTTGCGGTTGGTTTTAAAAGCGGTGAATATCAAACCGATTATAATAACGGTTGGCGTATTTACCGTGCAACACCGTGGGTGAAGGATGGTAATTTTATTCTTTCTTTGCCCAATGTTTATGCCGATAAGGTTGAAGTTTATATTGACGGTGAAGCAGTATTTGTGACTGATGCTGCCGTTTACGGCGGAGCAATAAATGTGCCGTTTTTATCAAAAAACAGTTCAAACAAAGAGATTAGAATTCTGACCTATGTTGAATCGGCAACCGATAAGGGCGCAGGCATTGGTAATGCTATCCGCATAAATAGGGAAAACGGTTGATATAATCAATAACCTTGCAAAAAAAGACCTCGGTTTTAAAACCGAGGTCTTTGATATTGTATTGAATTTATTTAACCGATGCTGAGGTATCCTTGCGGATAACATCGTGTGCGCCGCCTTCAACAATACTTGTAGCACTAACAAGTGTAAGTTTTGCTTTAGCTTGAAGCTCGGGAATTGTGAGTGCGCCGCAGTTGCACATTGTTGAGCGTACCTTTGCAAGTGTTATGCCAACATTGTCTTTAAGTGAACCTGCGTAGGGAACATAAGAGTCAACGCCTTCTTCAAACGATAACTTTTTATCGCCGCCTAAGTCATAGCGCATCCAGTTACGAGCGCGGTTTGAGCCCTCGCCCCAATACTCTTTAACATAATTGCCGTTTACCATAAGCTTGTTTGTCGGGCTTTCATCAAAACGGGCAAAGTAACGGCCGAGCATAAGGAAGTCGGCACCCATAGCGAGAGCCAAGGTCATATGGTGGTCAAATACAATACCGCCGTCAGAACATACAGGCACATACACACCTGTCTCTTCAAAGTATTCGTCTCTTGCTTTGCAAACATCAATAAGCGCTGTGGCCTGTCCGCGACCGATACCTTTTGTTTCACGGGTGATACAAATTGAACCGCCGCCGATACCAACCTTTATAAAGTCGGCGCCGCAGTCGGCTAAGAAACGGAAGCCCTCGGCATCAACAACGTTACCGGCACCAACCTTTACGCTGTCGCCATAGTGAGCACGAATCCACTCAATTGTGAGCTTTTGCCACTCTGAAAAGCCTTCCGAAGAGTCTATACAAAGTACATCGGCACCTGCGTTAACGAGTGCGGGTACACGCTCGGCATAGTCGCGTGTGTTGATACCTGCGCCCACTATATATCTTTTGTTTTTATCAAGTAATTCAAGCGGATTTGCCTTATGTAAATCATAGTCCTTACGGAAAACAATGGACTGCAAATTACCTTCCTTATTGATTATCGGCAAGGCATTTAATTTGTTATCCCAGATGATGTTGTTTGCCTCTTTAAGAGAAGTATCATCATAAGCGTAGATAAGTTTTGAAAAAGGAGTCATAAATTCGCTTACAGGTGTTTTAGGGTCCATACGGCTAACGCGATAGTCACGGCTTGTAACCAAACCTACAAGTTTGCCGTGGGGAGTGCCATCATCGGTTACGGCAACGGTGGAGAAGCCGTTTTCGGCCTTTAATGCCAAAATATCGGCGAGTGTCTGGTCAGGACGGATGTTAGAAGCCGAAACCACAAAACCTGCTTTAAAGTTTTTAGCACGGGCAACCATTGCCGCCTCATCTTCTACACTTTGTGAGCCGTATATAAAAGATACACCGCCTTCGCGAGCCAAAGCGACCGCTAATTTCTCGCCCGAAACCGATTGCATAATAGCCGATACCATCGGGATATTAAGTGAAATTTCAGGTTCTTCGCCTTTCTTAAATTTCACAAGCGGAGTTTTTAAACTAACATTGGCGGGTATACATTCGCTTGAAGAATATCCGGGTACCAACAAATACTCATTAAATGTATGCGAAACATTGTCAAAATAAAAAGCCATATTTATTCTCCTTTTTCTTAAATATATTAAAAAACATTATATAACTAATTGGTTTTAAAGTCAAGAAAAATACTTGAAAAAATATATAAAAAAGAAGCAAAAAACACTTGAAATTTTAAAGTACTTGTGTTATAATTTATCGGCTGGGCTTATGCCCGCATAATATTACACACATTCCGTTTGTTGAACGGGCAGGTGATGTCGGCACTACACGGCATTCCCGAAACCTAAACGGGATGGAGGAAGAACCTCAGGAGGAAAAACAAATGGCAGTAGTATCAATGAAACAGTTGCTTGAAGCAGGTGTTCACTTCGGACATCAAACAAGACGCTGGAATCCCAAAATGGCTCCGTATATCTTTACAGAGCGCAACGGCATCTACATTATCGACCTTCAGAAGACCGTTAAGAAACTTAACGAAGCTTACACATTTGCTCGTGACATCGTAGCAAACGGCGGCGATATCCTTTTTGTAGGTACCAAAAAACAGGCACAGGATTCTGTTAAAGAAGAAGCTATCCGTTGCGAAATGCCTTTCGTAAACGCTCGTTGGCTCGGCGGTATGCTCACAAACTTCACAACAATCCGTGGCCGTATCAGACGCTTAAAACAACTTCGCGAAATGGAAGAGAACGGTACATTTGACCTTCTTCCCAAAAAAGAAGTTGCAGCTTTAAAGCTTGAAATTGAAAAACTTGAAAAATTCCTCGGCGGTATCGAGAATATGACCAAAATCCCCGGTGCATTATTCATCGTTGACCCCACTAAAGAAAGCATTGCAGTAGCAGAAGCTAAGAAACTCGGTATTCCGATTATCGCTATTTGCGATACCAACTGCGACCCTGATGAAGTTGATGCAGTTATCCCCGGTAACGATGACGCTATCCGCGCTGTAAAACTCATCGCTGAAACAATCGCTTCGGCTGTTATTGAAGCAAAGCAAGGCGAACAGGGCGTTGAGGCAGCAGTTACCGAAGAAGTAACCGAAGAAGTTACAGAAGAAGTTGCTGAATAATTAAATACTAATTTATTTGGAGGAAAATATTATGGCTTTTACAGCAAAAGACGTACAAGCTTTGCGTGAGAAAACCGGTTGCGGTATGATGGACTGTAAAAAGGCACTTACCGAGTGTAACGGTGATATGGATGCAGCAGTAGATTTTCTCAGAGAGAAAGGTCTTGCATCTCAAGCTAAAAAGGCAGGCAGAATCGCTGCTGAAGGTACAGTTTGCGCTATCGTAGACGGTAACCTTGGTGCAGTTCTCGAAATGAATGCAGAGACCGACTTTGTAGCAAACGGCGAACCCTTCAAGGCATTGGCCGAGAAGATTACAAAGATTGTTATCGAGCAAAATCCTGCTGATTTAGATGCTCTTCTTAAATGCACAAAAGACGGTCAAACCGTTGAAGAAATGGTACAGGAGTTGTTCCTTGCAATCCGCGAGAACATCAAAGTTCGCCGTTTTGAGCGCTTTGAGGGCAAACTCGTATCCTACATCCACAGCGGCGGTAAAATCGGTGTTATGGTTAAGTTCGATACCGATTTGGATGCCGACAATGCAGACTTTGTAGCAATGGGTAAAAATGTAGCAATGCAAATCGCAGCTATGAACCCCGGTTATCTTGACCCTGCATCAGTTCCCGCTGAGGTAATAGAGCGTGAAAAGGAAATCCTTATCGCACAAATGAAGGAAGATCCTAAAATGGCTAACAAGCCCGATGCAGTTCTCGGCAAAATCGTTGAGGGTAAAATCGGCAAATACTATAAGGAAAACTGCCTTGTTGAGCAGCAGTATGTTATCGATGGCGATTTAACCGTTGGCAAGTATGTTGAGTCGGTTGCTAAACAGCTTGGCGCAAACATCAAAATTGATTCTTTCGTTCGTTTTGAAAAGGGCGAAGGTATTGAGAAGCGTGTTGACGATTTCGCATCTGAAGTTGCTAATATGGTAAAATAATTAATTTGTCCGTACCTTTTTAGGTACGAACTTTTTTAAAAAGTAAATACCACCCGCTCACATATATAGCGGGTGGTATTTTTGATTTAATTATTCGTATTCAACAACACTTGCCCATTTAAGCAAAAGTTCCTGTTCTTCGGGTTTACCCTTTACTGATTGTGATGCGGCAACAATGGGCATCCATTTTTGAACATATTGTTTTGCCGTATCGCTTTTTTTACAGAAAAGATTGAGGTATTTCTCGGCAAGTTCTTTTTTGCCTTCAAGATTAAAAAGCAAATATGTCCTTGCAACATCGGCGGCCGCATTACCTTGTGTGGCGTGTGCCCAGTCAATAATATACGGGGTGCCATCATCTGTAATTATGATATTTGAAGGGTTAAAATCTCCGTGGCATACCTTTGTGTGTTTGGGCATTGATTCAAGGCGAGTGTGCAACTCGTAACGGGTTGTTGCATCAAGTTTGCTCTCGCTGATTTTACGATTCATTTTATCTTTTAGTTTGTTAAGAAGGGGAGCGCGTTTTGAATGTACTTCCATTTGTAAATCAACAAACAATTCAAGATACTTATCTTCATTCTCAGGATTTTCGGCCATTATTTCTTCTAAAGTTTTTCCCTCTATATATTCGAGCACAATACCCCAGCTGCCATCAATCATTTCAACATCAAGCAATTTGGGTACACTTAGTCCGGTTTCTTCAACACGCGCTTGATTAAGTGCCTCATTCAAAACATCGGACTTGGAAAAATCACTGTTAAACAATTTAACGGTGGTGTTTTTCACGCGGTAAATCTTTTTTTCGGCACAGGT
>JAZUSW010000146.1:0-8432 GCA_045606925.1 Acutalibacteraceae bacterium
CAGCAGGTACTTATTACGGATACGGCGGTATCCTTGGTAATCAGATTAAAACTTCAACAGGTATTACTGTTAATGTTGTTTCAACCGATGGTTCAAAAGCAAATATTTTGGGTATCGATGTAGGCAACTATCAGTTAGGTACTGTTCAGTCAGATGTTATGGCTTATGCATGGGGTGGCGCTCGTTCTTTTGAAAAAGAGGGTAAAATTGACTCCTTCCGCGTTATCGGCGGCCTTTATGCCGAGGCAGTTCAGCTTGTAACTATGGACCCCAACATCAAAAGTGTTGCTGACCTTCGCGGTAAAAAGGTTTCTATCGGTGCTGCAGGTTCGGGCGTTTACTTTAACGCAGTTGATATTCTCGCAGCCGCAGGTATGACAGAGAATGACATTATTCCCCAATATCAGTCATTTGCCGATTCTGCCGATAACTTAAAGGACGGCAAAATTGATGCCGCATTTATCGTTGCCGGTGCTCCTACACCTGCAATTCAAGAGCTTTGCACCGCATCAAAAGCATATCTTGTTCCGATTGACGGCGATATCGCAGCAACTCTTATGAATTCTTCGAGTTTCTATACCACATACAAAATCCCTGCAAACACCTATAACGGTCAGACAACTGATGTAACAACCGTTACGGTTAAGGCAACACTTATTGTAAGTGCCGATACTTCCGAAGAAGATGTATATAACATCACAAAGGCAATTTTCGACAATAAAGATACCATTACTGCCGCTCACGCAAAGGGCGCTGAGTTATCTCTCGAAAATGCAACACAAGGTATGGCTCCACCCTTCCACAAAGGCGCCGCTAAATACTTTGCTGAGAAGAACATTACAGTAGAAGCCAAATAATTTTAATTCAGTTTATTCTTAATTGGCTGCAGTTTTTTACTGCAGCCAATTTTGTTACTGTTAAAAGGAGGATTACATGGCACTTTTTAAAAAGAAAAATGTAGCCGAACAAGATACAAGTATGGACTTGGATTCGGTTATGAAAAAATTTGACCGTGAATCCAACACGCGCGTGTGGGAAGGTACACCCAAAATTATAGTAAACTGTATTTTGGCAACCTTTTCACTTTTTTGTATTTATGTAACGCTTGTTGCTACCTGGCTTGATGAAATCCGTCTTACATCCTTTATGGCATTTATTATGTTCATAGGATTTTTGGTGTTCCCCGCTAAAAAGGGCGCACAAAGGGTTAATTTTATGCCGTGGTACGACATAATTTTAATGGGTGCAGGTACCGGCTCGTTCCTTTATTACACCTTTAACGCTATGGAAATTGTATCGCGTTACAAAATTACAACGGTTGAGGTAATAATCGGTATTGTCGGCGTTTTGTGCCTTGCCGAGCTTTGTCGCAGAAGTGTTGGACTGCCGATTTTATGCGTTGCGGGAGCGTTGTTTGTTTATGCTCTTATCTGGGGCTCAACAAACCCTGATATGTGGAAACGCATAACCGAGTATATTCGCGTGTTGTTCTATTCAAAAGAGGGTATTCTTTCAACCCCCATCAATGTTTGCTCAAAGTACATAGTTATGTTTATTATTTTCGGCGCCTTTTTGGAGCGTACGGGCATTGCCGATTTCTTTATTAAAATTTCGAATGCTCTGGTTGGTCGTTTTTCGGGCGGTCCCGCAAAGGTTGCGGTTGTAGCCAGTGCGCTCGAAGGTATGGTTTCGGGCTCATCGGTTGCTAACACAGTAGGTTCGGGTGCGGTTACAATTCCGCTTATGAAAAGAACGGGCTACAAGCCCGAGTTTGCCGCCGCTGCCGAAGCATCGGCTTCAACAGGTGGACAAATTATGCCGCCTATTATGGGCGCTGCCGCTTTCCTTATGGCCGAAACGGTAGGTGTACCTTACTCAAACATAGTTGTTAAAGCTATTTTACCCGCAGTTCTTTACTTTGCAGGCGTATTTATTACCGTTCACCTTGAAGCCAAAAAAGAGGGCCTTAGAGGACTTACAAAGGAAGAATTACCACGCTTAAAACCCCTGCTTAAACAAACATATTTGCTCTTGCCGCTTATATTACTTATTTATCTTGTTGCAACGAGCAAAAGGTCTATTGCCTATGCGGCGGCTATCGCTGTTGTTGTGGCAATAGTTGTAAGTATGTTCAGAAAAGAAACCCGTATGACACCTATGAAATTGCTTGAAGCATTAGCGGCAGGCGGTCAGGGAATGATTACTGTAGCGGCGGCTTGCGGTGTTGCAGGTATCGTTGCGGGTATAATCGGCGTTACGGGTCTTGCCTATATGCTATTTAACGGTATTGTTACACTGGCGGGCAATAAAATTATTATTGCGCTTTTCTTAACGATGCTTTGTTGTATTATACTTGGTATGGGTGTGCCCACAACGGCAAACTATTGCATTATGGCGGCAACCTGTGCACCCATTTTGGTGCAAATGGGCGTTCCTATGATAGCGGCGCACTTCTTTGTGTTCTATTTTGGTATCGTTGCCGACCTAACACCTCCCGTTGCTTTGGCGGCGTATGCGGGTGCGGCAATCGCGGGTGCAAACCCAATGAAAACGGCGGTTACGTCAACAAAACTGGCGATAGGCGCGTTTATAATTCCATATGTATTTGCGCTTAACCCCGCAATGTTATTTATAAACACTAACGCCTGGCAGGTAATATTGATTTGTATCACCTCGCTGGTTGGTATGTTTGCGGTATCGGCTTCGCTTGAGGGTTATTTCTTACATCATATGAAGTGGTTTGAAAGAATTACCAGCGTGGCAGGTGGCTTATTGCTAATCTATCCGGGCATTGTAACCGATGCAATCGGTCTCGGCCTTGTTGCAATAGTTGTTGTGATACAGTTATTAACCAAACAGAAAAAAGCAATTATAGCATAAACAAAAACCGCAGTTTACTGCGGTTTTTAATTTTACCTTATTGTAAATATAAAAATTATATGTTATTATATTTTTGGTGATTTTATGAATACCGTTATCAGAATAATTATTATATTTGTCGCGGCTGTCGTTTTAATAAACGGTATAGGCGTATCGGTTGTTTCAAATTTTAATGCGGGCATTGTGCTTACCTTTATATTGGGCGCAGTGCTGCTAACTGTGGGCGTTCTGCCAAATGCAGTTTTAAGCAAAATTCCCGTATTTGTGTTTTGGATTTTAGGTATCGGGTTTTCGTTAGTGGTGATTTTTGTTTCCTTTTTGCTTATTTTCGGCAAAAACGACAATGTAACTTACAAGGAAGATGCCGTTATTGTTCTCGGCGCCGCAGTACATGGGGAGAGGCCAAGCAAAGTTTTAGCCGATAGACTTGATGCGGCAGCAGAATATTATAAATCCAATCCCAATGCCGTAATTGTGGTTACAGGTGGCAAGGGTATGCAAGAGAACATAACTGAGGCCGCCGCAATGGAAAAATATTTGGTTGCCAAAGGTGTTTCCAAGGATAAAATTTTAAAGGAAGAGTCCGCCACCAGTACTCACGAGAATTTCAAAAATTCCAAAGAGATTTTAGATGAATATTTTGACAAAGAGTATACCGTGTGCTATGTGACCAACGAGTATCATATTTTCAGAGGCGGTCAGATAGCAAAAAAAGCAGGGCTTACCAATATAACACACCTGCACAGCAATACACGGTGGCATTCCTTAATTCCCGGCACATTGAGAGAATGCTTGGGGGTTCTTAAGTATTTAATCTTAGGGAGATAAAATGTACGGAGTAATTTTTGATTTAGACGGTACGCTTTTAGATACACAGCGTATCTACATACCTGCGTGGGACTATGCCGGAGAAAAACAGGGCTTTAAAAATTGTGGGGACCATATTAAATATGTGCTTGGAACAAACGAGGAATCCTGGTCACAGTATTTGGCAGACAATTTTGTAGGGATTGATGTTTCTGTCTTTAAGGTGGATGCGACCCTTTACATCAAAGAGAATATTAAGATAAGATTTAAAAAGGGCGCAAAGGAATTTGTAGAGTATTTAAGGCAAAAGGGCATTCCCTTTGCTATCGGTTCGGGTGGCAACACCCAAGTAATAAGGAAATATCTAGAGATATTGGGTGTGAGCGATTGGTTTGAGCATATCGTTGGCGGTGACCAGGTCCAAAATAGCAAACCCGCACCCGATACCTTTTTGTTGGCGGCAAAAAAGATGGGCATACCGCCCGAAAACTGTTTTGTTTTTGAAGATTCCGATAACGGAGCGCTTAGTGCATTTAAAGGTGGCATAAAATGTATCGGTATTCCCGATATTGCGCCTTTTTCTGAGTTTACAAAGCGAAAGCTTTATAGAGAACTGAACAGTATGGATGAAGCTATTGAAATTTTTAAAAATTTATAAAATTAAAATAAGGTGGGGTTTATATGGAAAACTATAAAAACAAAATCAACGAAAACGAGGAAAATGTAGCTGCCGGTGTTGTAGGAGCATTCCTTTTTTCACTTGTGGGTGGCATCCTTTGGTATTTGCTTTATCAAATGGGATATATAGCCGCCATAAGCGGATTTATAGGAATTATTTGCGCAATGAAGGGTTATTCATTTTTTTCAAAGGGCGAGAGCAAAAAGGGCATAATTATATCGGTTATTGTAACTGTGGTTGTTTTGGTTATAGCGTGGTATCTTTGCCTTGCAAGTGATGTTTATACGGCATATAAAGAGTGGTTTGCAAACGGTGAAGTTGACTATGCACCGACATTTTTTGAATCGGTGAGAGGCGCGTATGTCTTCCTTGAAGAGCCCGATATTGCCGCAGGATATTTAAAGGACCTTGGTTTAGGACTTTTGTTTTGCGCTATAGGTGCTGCAAGTAGTATTTCAAAAGCATTTAAGCGTATAAAAATGCAAAAGGAAGAAAAGCCGGAAGAAGAGATTAACGAGTCGGTACTTAACGGCGGCGAAAACGAAATATAAAGGTTGGAAAAAATGAATAATATAAGAGAAAAAATCGGTTTTATATGTGATATGGACGGAGTTATCTACCACGGCAACCGCGTACTCCCGGGTGTGCCCGAGTTTGTAAACTGGATGATAGATAGCGGCAAAAAATTTGTGTTTTTAACCAACAGTCCTGAGAAAACGCCGCACGAACTAAGTATGAAATTAAAAAGAATGGGGCTGGATGTTTCGGCAGACCATTTTTACACAAGCGCAATGGCAACGGCGGCATTTTTGCGCAGTCAAAATGAGGATTGCACCGCATATGTTATAGGCGAAGCGGCACTTTCAAAAGCGCTTTATGACCAAGGCATTTATATGAACGATGTAAATCCCGACTATGTCGTTGTGGGCGAGACCAGAACATACAGTTTTGAGAAGATTGAAAAGGCGATAGAGCTTGTCAACAAGGGCGCAAAACTTATCGGTACCAATCCCGATATTACAGGACCTACCGAGCGCGGCGTTATGCCTGCAACGGGTTCCCTGATAGCGCCTATTGAGATTGCAACGGGTAAAAAGGCGTACTTTATCGGCAAACCAAATCCGTTTATGCTTCGTCACGGTCTTAAAAAGTTAGATTGCCACAGCGAAGAGATTGCGTTTATAGGTGACCGTATGGATACCGATATAATAGCAGGTATTGAAACAAATGTTGATACAGTGCTTGTACTTAGCGGTGTAACAAGTGTAGAAGAAATTGATAAATTCCCATATAGACCGAAATATATACTTTCGGGTGTTGGCGAAATAGTAAAATAAAAATCGGCTTCGAAAGAAGCCGATTTTTTAGGGTTTAGGATTTAGTCACAGTTAGCTTTGCATTTTACAAGGCAGACAGAGGCGGTAATAATTAATGAAAAGAAAAAAAGCAAAAGACCTGCAAAGATAGCACCAACAACACTTGTTGCCGCAAAAGTAATGCCCAGTAGCACAACCGAGAAGAGTACCGTACCCAAAATACCGGCCAAAACGGCATAAAGGGCAGTACAGCAAAGGCGGCACGAGGTTTGGTTTGCGGCAAGTAAATTAACGGCAAGGTAGACCACGGCAATGCCGAGAGTTACCCAAAGAAATGCGGGTGTTAAGGTGATAACGGCGGTAATTTGCAAAAAAGCGGTTACGACACCGATGATAAGAGAAGCGATAAATCCGAGAGTTACACAACTAAAACGGTTTTCACAGTTACACATATAATTCACCTCCTAAAATAATATATGAAAATATTTTTTTAGGGTGACAAGCAATTAAATGGACATAATAGCTTTGGTGATAATATGAGAAATAAACTTTGGGAACAAAATATACAAATTGAAAACTTCCCACAACTTAAAAAGGACATAAAAACCGATGTATTGATTATAGGCGGCGGTATGGCAGGGCTTTTGTGTGCCTGTATGTTAGAGCAAAACGGGGTGGATTACATCCTTGCAGAGCAAAACAGAATAGCATCGGGTGTTACCCAAAACACTACTGCCAAAATAACGGTGCAACACGGATATATTTACAGTGATATTTTAAAAAGGTACGGGGAGTCGGCGGCAAAGCTTTACTATAAAGCTAATAATGATGCGTTGAAAAAATATGAAATATTATGTAAGGATTTGGATTGCGATTTTAAAAAGTGTGCATCGGTTGTTTTTTCGGCAGACCGCAAAAAAACGGCAAGGGAACTCACGGCTCTTGGCAAAATAGGGGTAGATGCCACCCTTTTAAAAGAACTGCCTTTGCCGCTTGAAATAGGTGGCGCTATCGAAATTAAAGACCAAGCCCGGTTTAATCCGCTGAAATTCATTGCCGCCATTTCAAAAAACCTAAAAATATACGAAAACACAAAGATACTTTCGTTTGACGGCAATAAATATATAACAGAAAATGCAACCATAACCGCTAAAAATGTGATAGTTGCAACACATTTTCCTGTCTTTAACAAGCACGGGCTGTATCCGCTTAAAATGTATCAGCACCGCTCGTATGTTTTGGCGCTGAAAACCAAAAAAGTGATAACGGATATGTATGTTGATGAAAAGTTATCGGGGCTTTCTTTCAGAATGTATAAAGATTTACTGCTTCTTGGCGGCGGCAGTCACCGTACGGGGAAAAGGGGCGGTAATTATAGCGAATTGGAAAGTTTCGCTAAAAAATATTTAGGACCGTGTGATATAGTTACGCGTTTTGCAACACAAGACTGTATGACGCTTGATAATATAGCGTATATTGGCAGGTATTCACCAAATACGCCTAATATGTTTGTTGCCACGGGCTTTAACAAGTGGGGTATGACAACGGCACTTGTGGCGGCAACCGTTTTGTGTGATATGATAATGGGCAAGAAAAACGAATATGAGCGCCTTTTCAGTCCATCGCGAAGCATTTTTCATCCGCAGCTGCTTGTAAATACCGCCGAATCGGTAACAGGATTGCTTAAACCCACCGTGCCGCGCTGTCCGCATCTTGGGTGTGCGCTGAAATGGAATAAAGAAGAACACAGTTGGGATTGCGGCTGTCACGGTTCCAGATTCAGCGACAAAGGAGAGCTTTTAAATGGCCCCGCAACCAATCGATTAGGATTTAAGGGATAGGATGCAGGGGATTAGTTTTGACGGAGGGAAAGAAAGCCATAACATATATTCGCCCGTCTTATCTTTTGTATCCTCCCACCGTGCAAAAGCACGGTCCCCCCTCCTTTAGGCAAGGAGGGCAACAAAGTTAAGATTTAGGGGTCATTTGGGGAAATCTTCGCTATCTAATAATGTCCACAGTTTATTTACTGCATCGTACTGCCGCTCAATAAGCTGCGGCAGTGCTTCCTTTCCGAAACCATCCAGCCCGTTTTGATTAAAACGGTGTTCATCCATATCGTATTTTACCAAATCTTGCAGATATGCTAAAATACCGATTTCGGTGGATATTTCAAACAGTTCATCAAGTTGCTGAAGATTTATTTTGCGCATAGTTTATCATCCTTTTGTAGTGTAATAAGAACATATTACAACAAAAACGTACAATATCCTTAAAATAGTTAAAAATTATCTAAGGGAAACTATAGAAAATTATATCGATTTGGTTTATACTTTAGGTGGGGGGTATGCATTGTACGCCAGCTTTCACATTGCGTAAATAGCAGTATAATTACAAAGACAAAGGATGTTTTAATATGAACTATGCGCAAAAGCTCCGAGAATTACGGGAAGAAAAAGAACTTTATCAAAAAGATATTGAATACTACTCAAAGTTATTATGCGCAGTATGAAAACGGACATAGACCGTTACCTGCCGAACATATTATTACACTCTGCAAATTTTACGGTGTTTCTGCAGACTATCTTTTAGGTCTGCCCGAAAATCTCAAATATCCTAAAAGATAAAAACAACCGATAGAATTGGCGTGTTATCCTTAACGGAGAAAATGTAGCAACAAAAAGTTCCCACAGACCGAAGTTTACGGTTTGTGGGAACTTTATTTATATAGGCAGAAGAATGGGAGAAGG
>JAZUSW010000147.1:0-3408 GCA_045606925.1 Acutalibacteraceae bacterium
GCTCTGCACAAATTAGGAGGTGTATTGGTTTACGGCATCCCCGAATTCCGTCTTCCCAAAGAGAAGATTGTGGCTCGCGAGATTGATAATCTGCGCAAGTTGGGAGTGAAGTTCGAGACTGATGTTGTTGTTGGCCGAACAATCACTATCGACAATCTGATGGATAAGGAGGGCTTTGACGCTGTATTTATCGGTTCTGGTGCTGGTCTGCCCCGCTTTATGGGTATCGAGGGCGAAAACCTCAATGGCGTGGTGTCGGCAAATGAGTTTTTGACTCGTGCCAACTTGATGCGCGCCTTTGATAACGAGTACGACACTCCGATATATGTAGGCAAGAAGGTTGTCGTTGTCGGCGGTGGTAACGTAGCAATGGACGCAGTAAGAACAGCAAAACGATTAGGCGCAGAATCGATTATCGTATATCGTCGCTCGGAAGCCGAGTTGCCCGCACGTCGCGAGGAGGTACATCACGCCAAAGAGGAGGGTATCGAGTTCCGTATGCTTACCAACCCTACGGCCATTTTAGGTGATGATAAGGGATGGGTAAAAGGTCTTCGTTGTGTAGAGATGGAGTTGGGCGAGCCTGATGAGAGTGGCCGCCGTTCACCCATCGAGAAACAAGGCTCGGACTTTGAGGTAGAGTGCGACGTAGTAATTATGGCACTTGGTACATCACCCAATCCTCTGCTTAAGCGCACGACAAAGGGCTTGGAGACCAATCGTCGAGGATGTATCATCGCAACCGAAGATGGTGCTACGACTCGTAAAGGTGTATTCGCAGGCGGAGATGCCGTAACGGGTGCCGCCACCGTAATACTCGCTATGGGCGCCGGTAAAACCGCCGCAAAGGCAATAGATGAATATATTAAATCAAAATTTTTAAATGGAGTAATTTTATGATTAAAAAAGCAATTGTTTTTCTTTTGAGTGTCAGTATGCTGTTTTCGGTGGTTGGATGCTCGGTAATAGATAGGCAAAACCCATTTTCCAAACCTACCGAAAAGGTGTTTGGAATTGATGATTACAAACTGCAAATAACTGCCGACACCTCCTTTAAAGAGGACACCGACGGCGAATTTGATTTGCAAATAACAAACGACGAGTGTTATATCAGCGTAATGACCTATAAATATATTGACATTTCGGAAGATTTAACACCAATGGATGTTTTTGATATGCAAAATGATGCTTTGTTTGAAGCTCGTGATAATGTAAAAATAATTGAAAAAGCCGCAACGCAAACTCTTGAAAACAAATCTGTTACAAAAGCGTTATTCTCAGCCGAAAAGGACAAAATTAAAAATTATTATGCGGCATACTTAATAGACATCCCCGAAAACGAAACACTTTCTTGGGTACTCGTTTCAGCAATGCCAACATATATTAATGAAAACAAAGAATATTTAGATACCATTGTTTGTTCTTTAAACTCCATTGAATAAATTATATTGTAGTGGCAATTCACTTTTCGCCCGTTAATACCATAAATCAAATATAAGAACAGGACGGATGCAAATGCATCCGTCCTGCTTTATATAATATTGACTTTTAATCTTCTGAATATTTAATAATTTCTTCAACACTACAGTTGAGTATACGGCAGAAATCATCAATCTTCATTGTGCTTATGCCCTTGCCCTTCTTCATACGGTCAATCGTAGCACTGCTGATATTATATTTGTTTATTAACGCATATGTAGTTACGTTTTTCTTTTTTAATGTTGTCCAAAACGGCTCATAACTTATCAACAATACCACCTCCGTACAAATTAAGGATATATTGTTAATTTGCTCTTGACAATAGTCATAATTATGACTATTGTCAAATAGGGGTGCTGATGATGAATTATTCAAATAATATCATAGTAACTTGTGTATATTGCGAACACCACGAACGCAAATATACATCAGAAAAATTAGATTTTATAGAAACAAATCAGGGATTTTGCCGCAAGAAAAGCAAAAATAGAATGTGTCAGGATGAAATATGCCGTTTTTTTAAATTAAAATGCGGTATGCACACTTCTAAATGGTACCCAGGTAAAAAATAAAATAAGGACGCATGCAAATGCATCCGTCCTGTATTTTTTATTTTCCGCATTTTTTATCGGGACGATGTGGGAATCCTCCCCTTCGGTGAAGGGGAGGTGATGTTTTCGTGAGAAAACGGCAAAGGGGTACGGGTTCGTCAAACTCGTCCCCTACACATTTCATTTTATTATATATTGTAGGGGCGATTCACTTTTCACCCATTGATACCATAAATTACATACAAAAAACGCGATGGTTTTTACCATCGCGTTTTTATTATTTTATAATCGATTCGCCTGACATTTCGGTAGGTTGAGAAAGTCCCAACAACTTAATAATCGTCGGCGAAATATCGCAAAGCTTACCGCCCTCGCGAAGCTCACAGGCCTTACCTATTACCGCAAAGGGTACGGGGTTGGTTGTGTGGGCTGTAAAGGGTGAACCGTCGGTATCAAGCATACGGTCGGCATTGCCGTGATCGGCAGTAAGAAGCATTATGCCTCCCATTTTAAGTGTTGCATCCTTTACGCGACCAACACAGGCATCAACCGTTTCTACCGCTTTAACTGCGGCTTCAAACACGCCTGTATGTCCCACCATATCGCAGTTAGCAAAGTTAAGAATAACTACGTCATACTTTCCGCTTTCTATTGCCTCGCAAACCTTATCGCAAACGGCCACTGCGCTCATTTCGGGCTGTAAATCGTAGGTTGCAACCTTGGGGGACGCAACAAGGATTCTATCCTCTCCCGAGAACTCAACCTCACGGCCACCGTTAAAGAAAAATGTTACGTGAGCATACTTCTCGGTTTCGGCAATACGAAGCTGTGTCATATTGTTTTTGGCCAAATATTCGCCCAATGTATTTTCAAGTGTTTGTGGACGGAAAGCAATGTCAACATTAGGCATAGCTGCATCGTACTGTGTCATACATACATAATACACCTTTTGTCTGCCGCCGCGGCGCTCAAATCCCGTAAAATCATCATCAACAAAGGTACGGGTGATTTCTCTTGCTCTATCGGGGCGGAAGTTAAAGAATATAACGCTGTCATCGGTTTTTATTCTCTCGGTACCCTCAACTACTGTGGGGAGAACAAACTCATCGGTAATGTTTTTGCCGTCTTCATCAATTTGTTCATAGGAAGCACGAACAGCCGCCTCGGCATCGGTGGTAATTACACCCTCGCCGTAAACGAGCGCGGCATACGCCTTTTCAACACGCTCCCAACGGTTATCGCGGTCCATACCGTAAAATCTACCTAAAACTGTGGCAATTTTGCCGCAACCGATTTCTCCGAGTTTTTTATTGGTTTCATTAATAAAATCAGCTGCCGATGCGGGCGGTACATCGCGTCCGTCAAGCAAAGCGTGGAT
>JAZUSW010000148.1:0-6200 GCA_045606925.1 Acutalibacteraceae bacterium
GCCAATGCGGTCGGATAAAGCGCCCATAAAAACGGTGGTAAGGGTTGCCGCTACGGCAGAAGCCGCAACCATACTTGCAATATCGGCAGCCGATGCTTTAAACATATTGTAAATAAATACATTAAAATACATATTTTCGACTACCCACGCGACCTGTCCCATTAAGCTGAACACGGTGAGTATCAGCCAAAATTTACCCGAAAGTCTGGTTTTCATATTTTACCCCCTCGTTGTTAATTGTCATGAAATATCTACATAGTAAATATACCATTTATTATGCGGTTTTTCAAGAAACAAAAAAGGTTATTCCACATTAGTGAAATAACCTTTTAATTTTACCTTATTATTAATAAGCAACGCCCTGAGCAATCATTGCTTCGCAAACTTTTTCAAAACCTGCGATGTTAGCGCCTGCAACAAGGTCACCTTCCATACCGTATTTCTTGGCAGCAGCATAAGAATTCTTGTAAATATCGGTCATAATCTGGTGGAGTTTAGCATCAACTTCCTCAGCAGTCCAGTTATAACGCATTGAGTTCTGGCTCATTTCAAGACCCGATACCGCAACGCCGCCGGCATTAACTGCCTTTGACGGAGCTACAACTACGCCGTTCTTTTTAAGGTAAGCCACTGCCTCATTTGTGGTAGGCATATTTGAAACCTCAACATAGTATTTAACACCGTTAGCAACAATTTTCTCGGCCTCTGCCATACCAACCTCGTTTTGTGTAGCACAAGGCATTATGATATCCGCCTTAACGCCCCACGGTTTTTCTCCTGCAAAGTAGGGAACACCAAACTTATCGGCATAATCCTTAACCATATCGCGACCCGAAGAGCGCATTTCCAACATAAAGTTGATTTTTTCTTCGGTATTTACGCCGTCTTCATCATATATGTAACCGTCGGGACCTGAAATTGTAACAACCTTACCGCCAAGCTCGGTAATCTTTTTAACTGTACCCCAGGCAACATTACCGAAGCCCGAGATGGCAAATGTTTTGCCTTTGATATCTTCGCCAAAAGATTTAAGCATCTCGGCTGCATAATAAACTGCGCCGAAACCTGTTGCCTCAGGGCGAATAAGTGAACCGCCGTATGAAAGACCCTTACCTGTGAGAACGCCTGTAAACTCGTTTTGTAAGCGCTTGTACTGACCGTAAAGATAACCTATCTCACGGGCGCCTACGCCAAGGTCACCTGCGGGAACATCGGTATTAGCGCCGATGTGTTTGCTGAGCTCTGTCATAAAGCTTTGGCAGAAGCGCATAACTTCACCATCAGACTTGCCTCTTGGGTCAAAGTCTGAGCCGCCCTTACCGCCGCCCATAGGAAGACCGGTAAGACTGTTCTTAAATGTCTGCTCGAAGCCTAAGAACTTAATGATTGATGCGTTTACTGTCGGGTGGAAACGAAGGCCGCCCTTGTACGGACCGATAGCCGAGTTGAACTGTACACGGTAACCGCGGTTAACCTGTACCTTGCCGTTATCATCTACCCACGAAACGCGGAAAGAAATCATACGCTCGGGCTCAACCATACGCTCAATAATTCCGTTTGCCTCAATTTTCGGATTGGCAGCAACAATCGGTTCAAGTGACTCAAGAACCTCTTGTACTGTTTGCAAAAATTCGGGCTCACCCGGATTGCGAAGACATACCGAGTCATAAACCCTTTGCAAATACTCACTCTTAAACATATTAATTCCTCCAAAATTTATTTATTCACTTGAAACGGTTGCTTTACAACACTAACAAGTAAAAATCCAACTAAAAACCACGGGAGCTGCCCCCGCCTGAAAAGCCGCCGCCTCCACCGCGGAAACCGCCCGAACTGCCGCCCGAGCCGCCGTGGAAACCACCGAAGCCACCGAAGCCGCCACGATAGGAACCGTAAAATCCGCCGCGCTGTCGAACACCTAAAATGCGGATAATTATAAACAGAAAGATAATAACAAAAATAATAACGGTAGCTATCGGCAAATCATCTTCATCGGATATCGGCTGATAATCCTTATCGGGTTCAAGTCCGTATTCGATAAAAACCTCATTAACCAACGAGTCTTGTACGGCTGCAAGTCCTGTCGAAAAATCGTTATTTCTGAAATGCTCCATACCGTAGGTATCAAGTATACGACCTGTTTTGCTATCAGGCAAGGCACCTTCAAGTCCCGAGCCGACCTCAATTCTTACCTCACGGTCCGAAACCGACAGCAACAGCAAAATGCCGCTATCCTCAGTCGAATCACCGATACCCCATTCACGCGCAAGACCGATAGAATAATCTTCAATCTCATAGCCGTCAAGCGACTGCACGGTTACCACAACCACCTGCGCTTTACAGGCATTATACAGATTTTCGGCATTGCCGAACATCTCGGTTTCATCCTCCGCCGTTAAAATACCGGCAAAATCATTTACAAAGAAATCATCGGTTGGGTCTGGATAATTTGGCTTTGCCGCCGAAGGTAAACAAAACACCAGCGACAATGAAAAAACAAAAACAATGATTTTGAATAATTTATTCATAACTATTAATCAAAACTAACCTGCGGAACATTTTCGCTACCCTCTGCGGCAGAGAACAAATCGGCTTTTTCAAAGCCAAACATACCCGCTAATATACTTGTTGGGAATTTGCGAATCTTTACATTATATTTTGTTGCCGCTTCATTATACTTAATTCTCGCCTGAGCAATGCGGTTTTCGGTACCCGCAAGTTCATCCTGAAGCGCTATATAGTTTTGATTTGCTTTAAGGTCAGGGTACGCCTCGGTAATAGCATTAACCCAAACCGATATTGCGCCATCCAGTTGTTCGTTAGCCGCCTGCATTTGCTCGGGGTTTTGAGCGTTAGCCACCTTTGTACGCGCCTCGGTGACTGCAGTATAGGTTTCTTTTTCATAATCAGAGTAACCCTTTACTGTTGCTACAAAGTTAGGAATTAAATCGGCGCGGCGTTGGAGCTGTGTTTGTATATCGGCGCGTGCGGCTGCAACCGATTCTTCATTTTCAACAAGCGAGTTATAGCTTCCTATAAGCGAAGTGGCAATAATTACTACTGCTAAAACAATAACGCCTACAATTATTAAACCTTTTTTATTTTTCATTTTTCTACCTCTAACTGTTTTTTTGATATATTATGCGAAGACCGTCGAGCAACAAATTCTCATTATATATTATGTTCCGTTCGCAGTGTTGTATTATTTCTTTTGAAAGACCACCAGTTGCAACAACCGTTACAATTTTTGACAATTGGTCTTCAATACGGTCGATAATTCCATCCAGCATAGCCGCCGTGCCAAACACCAAGCCCGAACGCATACAGTCGGCTGTGTTTGTGCCGATAACCTTGCCTGGCGACTCAATGCTGATAGACGGCAACTGAGAAGTGTTTTCGGTCAGCGCTTTAAGTGTTAAATTAACACCCGCCGCAATAACGCCGCCCAAAAACGCGCCGTTTTCATCAAGCACGGTAACTGTGGTGGCTGTGCCCATACCAATTATAACGCAAGGCATTGTATATTCGTGCAAAGCGCCGACAGCACCTGCAACGAGGTCGGCACCTAATTGCGCGGGGTTATCGATTTTTATGTTGAGCCCTGTTTTTACACCCGGCCCCAAGCTTAAAGGAACTATATGGCAAAGCATCGATATAGCGTTACTTACCGCCTTGCCCACACTCGGTACTACAGAGCAAATAACGGCATCCTCTATTGTCTCATAACGGCAGCCGCGAAGATACAAAATATCCTTTATATCGATGGCATACTGGTCAGCCGTGCGTTTTGCATCGGTTGCAAGTCGCGCAGTGAAAAGCAAAATTTCTTCATCAAAAAGGCCCAAGGTAATATTTGTATTGCCTATATCTACCGCCAAAAGCATAATAACACCGTCCCTTTTTATAATAATAAAAATTATATCACTATAAAATATTAAAATCAATATTTTTTTGTAAAAAAATTCAATCTAAGTGTTGACTTGAAGTAAAAATACTGTTATAATACACTGTACTGTCGATAATTATCGCCAGAATCCTTGTCCCGCAAACAACGGCGGGGCCAAAAGTCCATAAGGAGGTGCAACGAATGGTTACAAATAAGTATGAAGTGGCTATGGTTTTCTCTGTGAAGAACGGTGATGATGCCGTAAAAGCATTAACAGAAAAATTCAACGCCTTGATTGCTGAAAACGCAACCGTTGAGAATGATGACGATTGGGGTAAGCGCAAGCTTGCATATCCCATCAACTACGAAAATGACGGTTACTATGTTTTCACTACTTTTGTAAGCGCTCCGGAATTTCCGGCAGAGCTTGAGCGTGTAGCCGGTATTACCGACGGCGTTCTTCGTGTAATGGTTATTAAAAAATAACGGAGGAAGTTATAAATGTTTAACTTAGTAGTTTTAACTGGCAGACTTACTGCCGATCCTGAACTTCGCTATACCGGTAACAACACTCCGGTAACTTCTTTCTCTATTGCAGTTAACCGCCGCTATAAAGCAGGTGAGGAAAGTCAGGCAGATTTTATTAATATCGTTGCTTGGCGTCAAACGGCTGAATTTATTACTAAGTATTTCAGCAAAGGCAGTATGATTGGTATCGAGGGTTCAATTCAGACTCGTAGATATGTTGATAAAGAAACCGGCAAGAACAGAACTGCGTTTGAAGTAATTGCAAACAATGTTCAATTTGTTGAATCAAAGCGTGACAGCGGCCCCGCCGGTGATGGCGCTCCCTCTTTCAGCAACGCAGGTTCTAACGAGTTTGTTGAGATTGAAAACACCTCTGACGATGATTTGCCCTTTTAATTTTTAATTTGGAGGCATTATGATGGAAAAGAACGAAAAAGCCCGCGTAAGAAAGCCGCGCAGAAAAATTTGTATCTTCTGTGCCGACCGCGTGGAATTTATTGACTATAAGGATATTGCCCGTCTTCGTAAGTTCGTTTCTGAGCGCGCTAAGATTTTACCGCGCCGTGCAACAGGCACCTGTGCTAAGCACCAGAGAGAACTCACAAGTGCAATTAAGCGTGCCCGTCAGGTAGCTCTTATTCCTTATGTTAACGATTAATAGTTAATAAAAAATCCCGAACTTGAAGTTCGGGATTTTTTATTTTTCTAAATCTATATTGCCTTCCTGGCCTACATGAAGACCGCTTTCCCACCAGTCAGCAATTTCGTCAATCTGAGACTGTGTGTATCCTGTATTGCCAACCTCTTTATTCTTATATTCCCACTTTGGCTTTATTACCGTAAAGAACAATATTACAAAAGCAATTACGATAACTGCCACTGCGATAATGACAGACGCCTTTTTGTTCGCGATAACCCATAATTTTACAGCATGAAATGCCTTTAAAATACCGTTTATAACTTTATTTATAAACTCCATAAAATTCACCTTACCTTTTCATACTGAGTATACTTGATTTACGGCAAACTGTCAAGCAAAAGGTTAATTTTAAAAAAGGACCGTTTGTTAAAACGGTCCTTTTAAAGTTATTGATTAGTTAAGAGCTGCTTTGAGATTTTCAAGTTGTTCGCGAAGTTCGTCAGGTAACTTGTCGCCGAATTTCTTGTAATGCTCTTCAATTTCGGCAGCTTCCTTATTCCAAACATCTTTATCAACCTTTAAGATGCTCTTTAATGTTTCGATATCCATATCGAGATTTGTAAGGTCGATATCTTCGGGTCTCGGAACGAAGCCGATAGCGGTCTCTACTGCATCTGCCTTGCCTTCGCAACGGTCAATAATCCAGTTAAGAACGCGCATATTATCACCAAAGCCCGGCCAAATGAAGTTGCCTTCATCATCGGTGCGGAACCAGTTAACATTGAAGATTTTGGGAGCTTTATCGCCGAGTTTCTCGCCCATATCGAGCCAATGACGGAAATAGTCGCCCATATGGTAACCGCAGAAGGGAAGCATAGCCATCGGGTCGCGGCGAACAACGCCTACGGCACCCGCAGCAGCTGCGGTGGTCTCAGAAGCCATTGCAGAACCGATGAATACACCGTTAACCCAATCCTTTGATTGATATACAAGCGGAGCGCACTTAGCACGACGGCCGCCGAAGATAATTGCAGAAATCGGAACGCCTGCGCCCTTGTCAAATTCTTCAGAAATGCAGGGGCAATTTTCAGCAGGAGCTGTAAATCTTGAGTTGGGGTGAGCGGCACATGTGGTCTTGTCTGCCTT
>JAZUSW010000149.1:0-19241 GCA_045606925.1 Acutalibacteraceae bacterium
AACAACCGTTTCAAAAAGGATGCGCTTGCCATCTTGTACATACTGACCCATTGAGTGAAGGTCGGTTGAGAAAACAACGGATGCGGGGAAAAGGCCCTTGTTGTCCTTGCCTTCACTTTCACCATAAAGTTGTTTCCACCATTCAGCCATCATAGTAAAGCGCGGCTCGTAGCTTACAAGAAGCTCTACCTCTTTACCCTTGCGGTAAAGCGCATTTCTGAGCGCTGCATATTTATAACAAGCATTATTTTCAACATCGGCGTTTGCATATTCCGCACGAGCTGCTGCGGCGCCTGCCATCAAAGCATCAATATCGGCACCCGCACAAGCTATCGGTAAAAGACCAACTGCTGTAAGCACCGAGAAACGACCGCCCACATCATCCGGAACTACAAAACACTCATAACCCTTTTCATCCGCCAAAGCTTTAAGTGTGCCTCTTGCTTTATCGGTTGTACAGTAGATGCGTTTTGCCGCTTCGGTTTCACCGTAACGCTCTTCAAGAAGTTTTCTGAACACTCTGAAAGCCACGGCGGGCTCGGTTGTGGTGCCCGATTTTGAAATAATGTTAACCGATACGCGTTTGCCTTCGCAAAGTGTCAACAAATCAGCCAAAGCAGAACCGCTTATGCTGTTGCCAGCAAAATATATATCGGGTGTATCCTTTTTAAAATTGTTGTAATAAGGACTCTTTAAGAACTCAATCGCTGCACGGGCGCCGAGATATGAGCCGCCTATACCGATAACCACTAAAATGTCGGTATCCTCTTTGATTTTTTCTGCCGCTTTTTTGATACGCGCAAACTCTTCCTTATCATAATTTACGGGTAAATCAAGCCAACCTAAAAAATCGTTACCAAGGCCGTTTTTTTGCTCTAACATCTCATGAGCGGCTTTGATTTGGGGGATTAAACCCTTTATATCATTTTCACGCAAGAAGTCTTTTGCGTATCCCTCGTTTATCTTAATTGCCATTTTTTTGCCTCCATTTTGTTACTACCTATATTTTACTATAAAATTGTGAATTTTTCAATATAAATCTATATTTTTTTGTGGGAATTTTAAATATTATAGACAAAATAACGCCCTTAAAAGCCATATAAAAGTGTGTGTCACATTTATTCGTTCTACATCCTTTGCCAATTTAAGTTCTATAACACCTATTTCGCTGTCACCCGACATAATTTTGACTGTTCCCACCCGAGTACCTTCGGATGCGGGCGCTGTTACATATTCATCCAACTGTACAGTTTGCGTTATATCACCAACCGTTCTTTTAGGCAATAAAACATTAAGTGTACCATCGGCCACAACCTGTGCATTTTTTATAACACCTTTTTTAACGGGTATAACGGTTTTTTCATCA
This sequence comes from Acutalibacteraceae bacterium, assembly GCA_045606925.1. Lineage (GTDB taxonomy): Bacteria > Bacillota > Clostridia > Oscillospirales > Acutalibacteraceae > SIG565. The sequence continues at coordinate 1,367 of JAZUSW010000149.1, forward strand.
ATTTCTGCTACAATATTTTCAAATTTGTAGTTAGCATAGCCGTAATTGAGCAGTTTTTTTGCGCCTTCAAATCGGTCACTGCTGGTTTCGGCATCCAACACCACCGCTACCAACTGCATACCGTCTTTATCAGCCGTAGCGCTAAGGCAATACCCCGCCTTTGATGTTGTTCCGGTTTTAAGACCTGTGCAGCCCTCATAAAATCTTACAAGTTTGTTTGTATTTACCAGTTCACTCTCGCCGTTTCGAAGAGAATCCATCCACACCGTAGAATACTCTTTTATTAAATCGTATTTTATGAGCTCACTTGACATAACGGCAACATCGTGTGCACTTGTTAAATGCCCCTCGGCATCAAGTCCTGTACAGTTTTTAAAATGGGTGTTGTTCATACCGAGTTCCTTTGCCTTTTGGTTCATTAAGTCAACAAAGCCCTCTTCACTACCTGCTACCGCTTCTCCCAATGCTACGGTGGCATCGTTTGCCGATGCAATAACGGCGGCTTTGAGTAACTCGTGCACCGTCATTTGTTCGCCCGGTTCAAGCCAAATTTGCGAACCGCCCATACTGCACGCGTGCTCGGTTGCGGTAATTACCGTATCTAATTTCAGTGTTCCTTTTTTTATTTCCTCCATAACGAGTAAAAGCGCCATAATTTTGGTAATTGATGCAGGCGCGGTTTGTTCATCCGAATTATTTTCGTACAAAATGGTTTTGGTCATCGGCTCCATAAGAATTACCGATTTTGCCTTTATGTCAAGATTTGTCACATTACCCGCCTCGGCGCCCACTGGGGCAAGCGGCTCATCAAGGTCATCAGCATCCCATTCTTTACTGACTGTTGCGGCCGATACTTGCACGGCGCAAATGCACATACACAAAATATATGCTATTATCCTTTTCATAAAAAAACACCTCACATACTAAAAAGTATGTGAGATGCCGTATTTTAATAACCGAGATTATCTTTGCAAAGTATTACTTTTACCCTATTTTTCTGGCGCTGAAATGCAGTTGCCACAAAACTTATACAAATGCGGTTATCACTTTTGCATCCGCTGCCTATATCCCCGTCAGGCACACAGCATTTACCAAGCTTGGCACAGGGTGTATCAAGCCCCAGTCTTACAGCATTTTTGGGCGCCGCAATCGTTTTTACTCGTTTTACGGCGTCAGGTAAATCATCTACAATTTTATTTGCGCCTATTATATACAAAACCTGATTCGGACCGTAGCAGGTTGCGGCTACCCGATTTGACCTTCCGTCAACATTGTATAGTACACCTTTTTTTGTTACGGCATTTGCCGATGTGAAAAACACATCGCACCCGAATGTTTTACGATAAATTTCATCCGCATCAACGCCCTGCTTTGACCTGTCAAGGAAGTTATAATATCCGCTTTTTAACAGGTCTGCTACTGCGCATTCTTTAAGCGTCACAGCGCCGCCGCAGGAAACAGTAGCGCCCTTTGGCACTATTTCCTTAACTATATCTACTATTTGCTCTTTTTTCTCGGCGTAATATACCGTTATGTTGTTTTCTTCAAGTGCTTTTTTAACTGTCAAAATATTCTGTTCCATATTATTCTCCCTTAACAATTATTGCGCCGCCAAGCACCCTTTCACCATCGTAAAAAACGGCCGACTGACCGGGAGACGGTGCGCGGACGGGATTTGCAAATTCAATTACCGCTTCATTGCCGCTTGGAAAAACAGTACACTCGGTATCGGGGGCGCTGTATCTTAATTTTGCAGTACAACGAAACGGCTGTGCCAAAAAATTCGGGTCCATAAGCGAAAGGTCTTTTACATAAACACGGCGTTTAAATAACTTTTTTTCGTTTTCGCTTAAAGTTACGGTGTTTTTATCGGCGCATTTTTCTATTACATAATGCGGCACACCAAGCGCTATTTGAAGTCCCTTCCTTTGCCCCACGGTATAACATTGATGGCCCGAATGTTTGCCCAAAACAGTACCGTTTATATCTATATAATCGCCCTTTGCGAATTTTTTGCCGTTATACTCTTCCAAAAACGACACATAATTCCCCTCAGGCACGAAGCATATGTCCTGTCTCTCCTTTGCCTTTGCGCTGCTAAATGAGTATTGCTCGGCAATCTTTTTAACCTCATCCTTTGTTATATCACCAAGCGGCATAAGTATATGCTCCAATTTTTCCCGACTTAAATGCCACAAAACATAGGTCTGGTCTTTCTTTCGGTCGGCTGAACGCAAAAGGGCAGGTTCGCCGTTTATTTTTCCCACCTTGCAATAATGCCCCGTAGCAATATAGTCACATCCGTTTTCACGCGCCTTTTCATACAAAGCGCCGAATTTCAAATGTATATTGCATTGGATACACGGATTTGGTGTAAAACCGTTATCATATTGTGTTGCAAAATCTTTGATTACCTTTTCGCAAAAAGTATCGCGCATATCAAAACAAAGATGGGGTATACCTATCTTTTCGCAAACCTCTCTTGCGCGTTCTGTCTCGGGGCTGATGCCGTCTTTTTCATAAAGGCGTAACGTTGCGCCGACAACATCATATCCTTGTTTTAAAAGCAACACTGCCGCAACGGAACTGTCAACACCGCCACTCATAGCAACCATTACTTTTGGCATACTACCCCTCCTTTTTTATGTTTTTGCTTATTTATCCCTCGTATAACTCGGCAGAAAGCACGTTATCGTACGGAGGGATATTTACAGCTATTGTCTCGCTTTTGGATGTGGGAACATTTTTACCGACATAGTCGCCGCGGATTGGTAATTCCCTATGTCCGCGGTCAATAATTACTGCAAGCTGTACCGCAGCGGGACGGGCTGATTCTATAACCGCTTCGAGCGCCGCGCGGACAGTTCTTCCCGTATGCAAAACATCATCAACCAAAATTACGGTTTTATTTGTTATGTCAAAATCAATTTCAACACTCGGAAGCCCATCTCGCGATTTTGGGAACAAAACATCATCGCGGTGCAGTGATATATCCACGCTGCCAACAGGAATAGTTTTATTTTCAATAACCGCAATATTATCGGCTATCATCTTCGCCAACGGTACTCCGCGGCGTTTTATACCTATAAGACATATATTATCTACGCCGTTGTTGCGCTCAACTATTTCGTGCGAAATTCTTTTAAGTGCACGGCATATTGCCGCCTCATCCATTAAAAGTGCTTTAAATGCGCCCATAATATTCCCGCCTTTTACTGTTTTTACATATATTGTATATTACCGACATATTATATTAAGGTAAACATCTTTTGTAATAATTATAGTACCACAAAATATGCTATATGTAAACACGGTTTTTAGAAAATATAGTGTTTTTAGTGACTTTTACCCCATTTTTCTACCCTATTTGACGGGTTGCGCGTGTCACTTTCGGCTATTTCTACAAACAAAAACCCATTTTTTACCATTTTATTGCTGAACAAATGGTTACAAAGCTGTAATTATTTCGTAATTCAGTAATTTTTTGTGCAAATTGCACAAAATAGGATTTTTCGTTTTGTTTGACATTTAGTGATTTACCATATATAATCCTAATGTCCTCAAAAATGACCGATTTATCGGCTACATCGAAAAGGAGTTTTTAAATGTTAGAAAAAATAAAAAATCTTGGCGCAAAGATAAAGCACCGGGATAAAACAAGAGTATTTGGCGTAGCATATATAGTTGTGTCTTTGCTTGCGGTTTTTCTTTTTCTTGCACTTTCGTTGAATAGAGTTACTATAAATGACGGAAAAACAACACAAAGCTTTTTCTCTTTTAAAACCGAAGTAAGCGACCTTTTAAAAATCGCCAAGCTTGATTCCGAGAATTACAGACTGACCAAGGTTGATACAACAGGCAGAAGCATTAACCTTTCGGTATCTTATACCATCCCCTCTTATGTTACGGTAGGTAACACCACACACTATGTTGATGTATGCGTAGGGGACACCGTAGACGAAGCCATAAAACTTGCAGGTATCACGCTTGACGAACACGATATAGTTAATTTGCCTTTAAATACCGTTTTAAAAGGCACCACCTATATAGATGTAACTGACATTTCTTTTGTTACCGAAGTTGTTTCGCAAAAGATTCCCTATACATCCAAAAAGGTTTATTCTCAGAAATTATCCAACACAGCGGTTACCACAAAAGGCGTTGAAGGCGAAAAAGAGGTTACCAAGGTAACCAAGCTTGTAAACGGAGTTGTAAGCAGTACCGAAATAGTTGGAGAAAACATTATTAAGCCCGCCGTTCAAGAGGTTATAACGGTTGGCACCAAAAATGTTATATCAGAGTTAACCCCTTCAAAACCGATTGAACTTGATGAGAACGGCAACCCCGTAAATTATGTTAAGAAAATTACGGTACAGGCAACCGCTTATACCGAATCTAACCGTTGGCACAGCGCCACGGGTGTTTACTTAAAGCCCGGTCACGTTGCCATTAACACCAATCTTTATGCATACGGTACAAAGTTCTATATTAAATCGTCAGACGGCAGTTATATCTACGGCTATGCCGTTGCGGCCGATACAGGCGGATTTGTAAACTCCCGCCCAACAAACTTTGACCTTTTCTTTAACACCGAAGCCGAGTGTAAAAAATTTGGCAGAAGAAACATTGAAGTCTGGGTTCTTGAATAATATTGAATTTACCAAACGCCTAAGAGAAAATTCTCTTAGGCGTTTATATTTTTCTAAATATGTCAAACCTTAAAATATAAACTCTACCTTTATGTTTTTAAATGTAGAGTATGTTTTTTTTAAGGGTAGATTGTATTTTTGCTCCAAGCGTTTTAAAATGTACATACTAAATTCAGGAGGGATTCTATGTCCTATATTATAACCGCCGACTCGGCTGCCAATCTATCAAAAAAATACGCAAAGGAAAATGACATCGCCGTAATTTCCCTTTCTCTTCATACCACTGACGGCAATGCCTTTTGCGATTTTGATGAAGAGAACAATTACAAAGGTTTTTATCAAAAAATGCGTGACGGACTAAAAATCAAAACTTCTCAAATCAATCCGCAACAGTACTGTGAATTTTTTGAACCGTTTTTAAAAGGCGGAAACGACATATTATATATTGCTATGTCTTCGGGCATCAGCGGTAGTGCAGCATCGGCAAATATGGCCGCAAATATGTTAGAAGAAAAATATCCTGACCGCCGTATTGTCATTATTGACAGTCTTGGTGCTTCACTTGGTATATATTTACTTGTTTTTCGCGCCATAGAGCTTAAACGGCAAGGAACCGATATAACCACTGCTGCCGATATTTTAAACTCTCTCGTGCCACGCATTTTGCAAATTTTTACAGTAGGGGATTTAATGCATCTCAAAAAAGGCGGTCGCATATCTGCTCCTGCCGCAATTTTCGGCACGGCGCTATCAATTAAGCCGTTGTTAAAGGGTGACGAACACGGAAAAATTGTCATTTGCGGAAAAGTAAGGGGGCGCGGTAATGTTTTAAAGGCACTTAAATCGAGATTTGATGCCGACTATTATAGAGAAAGCCGACTACCCGTTTGCATATCCCACTGTGACTGTGAGCGCGATGCCGAGCTTTTGCAGACTATGTTACGCGAAACAGCACCAAATGCCGAGTTTTTAACGCTTATACACGAGCCGACCACGGCGGTACATTTAGGTCCTGATTCATTAGCACTTTATTTTGAGGGCAATAATACCGTGCGCACAAAATAATAAAACCTTACAGTGAAAACTGTAAGGTTTTTTAGCTTTACAAGGAATTTTTCATAGCGTTAAGGCGGTCAATGCAGTTAAGACACACTTTATGGCCCTTTAATTGCATTACATCCCCCTCAGCGCCGCAAAAAACACATTTGGGATTATATTTACGCAAAATAAGCATATCGCCGTCAACAAATATTTCAAAACTATCCTGCTCGTCTACAATACCGAGTTGTTTGCGCAGCTCCTTTGGAATTACCACACGGCCGTTGCGGTCAACCGGTCTTAAAATGCCACTGGTTTGCATAATATCACCTTTCCTTTGAATTTTATAATATTATACATTATTTGACATATTTTGTCAATCAGCCCCCACCCTGCCGTAATGTGCTAATGATAACCTGCGGTATAGCAGGTGGGTGTCGTGTGTGCGGTTTTGCGCTCCCTTCTTCCGTTAGTACAAACGCTTAAAGCGGCATAACGGGAGGTCTGCATCCCGCCGCACAAGCCGGACCCCGATAAATAGCTTGTAGGGTTATAATAGAACAGTCCGCGAACAGGGTAGGGTGACAATATTATCTTATTTATTTTTTTGCCGATTATTCTTCGGTAATTTCAAATGCGTTTTGCAAACGGTCGATAAATGCATCGGCTATCATCTCGTACTCATCGTCATCCTCGATTTCGGAGAAAAATTCTTCGCCGTTTTCTTCTTCCACCTTTACTATTACGAGCTCTCCGCTATCATCTAAAAGCGCCTGCGGGTCACTGTGGACAGGAAGCAATGCCAAATATCTTGCATCATCGGTTTCCACCGCATCCAAAACCTCAAAGGTGTACTCTTTACCGTCATCATCCGATAAAGTTATAATATCGGGATTATATTCTTCGGTGATTTTTTTATTTTCAGCCATTTTTATTACCTCACTTTTAATTCTACAATTATATTTTAAATTATTTTCTTATTTTAGTCAATGTATTTTATTTTTTATGGCAAAATTTATATATTTTGTACAAACTTGATAAAAGTTATCAACTTTTGATTGACATTTAGTTTATATTGTGGTATAGTGAAGACAGAAAAAGAAAGGAAAGGACTGATACCGATGTTCACGGAAACCCAACCGAACCATTCAGCCCAAAATTTTTCTTGAAAGTGGTGAGTCCAAAATACAGTTAACAAATTAAACTCAAAACTATAAATTTTGATTGGTGAGTCCAATGGTTTAATAAATTTTACAGGGATGCTTAAGCATCCCTGTTTTTTTAATAAATTTATTTTTTGGGGACAACATAATATCGGAGGGATATTATGCGCAAAGATAAAAGAAATTCTGATGCAATAGATTTGGAACCGAGTGTTACAAATATAGTAAGTGTTCCGCAAAACACAATGGAACAAATTAACAAATACGGCACATATAACATACAACCAACCGCCGAAAGCGATAACTCTTTTCCTAAAATTGCACAGGGCTTAGCTACACCCAAAAACCGCAAAAAGATGAAAATCGAGGACAAAAAAAGCAAGGATATTTTCTGATATCCTTGCTTTTGTTTTTATAAAAGCACTACGCCCTTTTCTTCACACTCTTTAACCATTTCCCTTGGCCATACAGTAGACTGTACCTCACCTATATGTGCTTTACGAAGGAATAACATACACATTCTCGACTGGCCTATACCGCCACCGATAGTATACGGCAATTGCCCGTCTAATAAAGCTTTATGAAAAAGAAGTTCGCGTCTTTCGGGACAACCGGCAAGTTCCAGTTGTTTTATGAGCGCATCCTCATCCACCCTTATACCCATACTTGAAAGCTCAAGCGGTGCATCAAGAACGGGGTTGTAAACCATAATATCGCCGTTAAGTGACCAATCATCATAATCGGGGGCACGGCCATCGTGCGGTTTACCCGATTTAAGCTTGCCGCCGATTTGCATAATAAACACCGAGCCGAGTTTTTTAACTATGGCTTCTTCCCGTTGCTTCGGGGTAAGGTCAGGATACATCTCTTCAAGCTCAGCCGTTGTTACAAAACTGATTTTATCCGATAAGGTTTTCTCTATAAACGAATACTCTTTTGATATGTAATCCTCTGTTTCTAAAAGCGCCGAATAAATCTTTTCAACCGTTGCTTTGAGTGTTTCCATATTACGCTGGGACTTATCGATTATAAGCTCCCAATCCCATTGGTCCACCAAAACCGAATGAATATTGTCAAGGTCTTCGTCCCGGCGAATTGCATTCATATCGGTATAAAGGCCTTCACCTACTGCAAAACCGTGGCGTTTGAGCGAAAAGCGTTTCCATTTAGCAAGTGAATGCACAATTTCCACATCATATCCGCCATCCTTAATATCAAAGCTCACGGCGCGCTCAACACCGTTAAGCGTATCATTAAGTCCACTTGAACACTCAACAAAAAGGGGCGCGGAAACTCGCGTTAAATTAAGCTTTTTAGCGAGTGAACGTTCAAAAAAATCTTTAACCTGTTTTATGGCAACCTCGGTTGAACGAATGTCCAGCAAAGAAGTATACCCTTCAGGTATTTGTAACCCTCTCATTATATAAACACCTTGTTTGTTTTATTAATAGCTTGTGCTATCGGGATAATAAATTTTTTCTACCTTAAATTGTTTTGTCGATTTGGTAATTTCTTCTACATTGACATCTTTTGCGGCGGTATCTATTTTCTCTGCGAACTCCTCGCCCTTCATAGAATCCAACGCGGCAGCTTTAATCTGTTCAAGATTTGTGTTTTTCTCGCTCAAAATATCGCCCATATAAACCATAAACATATATTTATAGCCCTCAGCCGCCGTATCATTTACGATAACCTTTGTTTCACCTTTTTTCATATCCTTAACATCATTAAAGAAAGGACTTTCGTAGCTACCGGTTTTATCGGTACCCCAAAGCATCGCATAAGAGTTGCTGAATGTGCCCTCATCGGTTTTGTCTTCGGTATACTCAAGGTTATTGACTTCGGCATATATTTTGCCGAATTTTTCGCCGTTTTTAATGCGGTCGGCAAAATCCAAATATTTTTTCTCCTGGTCTTGCTGCTGTTCTTCGGTCATACCTGTAATATCAAGACTTATAGCATTTAAGTACACATAATTTTCGGTAATATACTCATTAAGTACTTCTTCCTTTACCTCTTCGGGACCGTCCTTACCGTAAAGATACTCGAAATAAGCATTTACATATTCCTGATAGGCACAGAATTTCTGATAGCTTTCAAGACCTATTCCGTTTTTTTCGAAATACTCTTTGTTTGCCTGCCATTCTTCTTTAGCTGTTGTTTTTGCATTATCAAGATAATCCGCAGTATTTACAACATTTTTCTCGCAAAGCTGTTTTGCGGCAATCATTTCTTTAAATATTTCCTGTACCCTTGCTTTTACCCAATCAGCATATACAACGCCATCGATTTCTTGGGTGTAAAGGTTTTTGGTTGTTACCGTAATGCCCTGTTCGGTTGCTTGCTCATAAACGAGTTGTTGTGCCTCGTTATCAGCCGCCAAAAAGGCACAGGCATAAAAACCGGACGAAAACTCTTCATCGCCCGCTATCATAGCTATTTCACCGGGTTTATGGCAACCCGCAACTGTCAAACATAATACCGCCACCAATAAAAATGCGGCTATTCTTATCAATGCTTTTTTCATCAATTTATCCTCCGTTTTATAAAGCATAATTATACAAAGTTAAGTATATAACAAAATCTTTAAAAAGTCTATATTTTTTTATATATTTTAAAGTGCGGCAGCAATTTCATATATAAGTGCCTGTGTGCTTTGTCCTTTGTTTGCGGCTACCGTGTAAATTGGTTTATCGTTACCTGAAATTACTGCCCGTGGGCCAAACGCCGTTGTTATCTTTTCTACCTGTTCTGCATTTAGCGCCTCAACCTTTAAAACAATAGCATTTTTACCGTGCACAATCTCAAAAATTCCGATTTTTGCCGCCTTGTTTCTTAATAGCGCCACATCAATAAGCCCTAGAACTGCCTTTGGCGGCTCTCCAAAGCGGTCACACAACTCATCTATTACATCGCTTCTGTCATCATCGCTGCAAATCTTTGCTATCCGCTTATATATTCCCAATCTTGCAGGCAACGACTCGATATACCGTTCAGGAATATGCGCCGAAACATTTAGGTCAACAACACATTCGGCTGTTTTCGGTATTTCGATGCCCTTTTCTTCGTTTATGGCATCATTAAGCAGTTTTATATACATATCGTAACCGACCGCTTCCATATTTCCGTGTTGTTCGCCACCCAAAATACTACCCGCGCCTCTTATTTCAAGGTCACGCATTGCTATTTTAAATCCGGCGCCAAACTCGGTATATTCCCTTATAGCTTCAAGTCGGTTTTCAGCAACCTCTGAGAGTTGCTTATTACCCTTATAGCAAAAATACGCATATGCGCGGCGCGGTGAACGACCCACGCGTCCGCGCAACTGATGTAGTTGCGAGAGTCCGAATCGGTCGGCATCTTCAACTATTAATGTATTTACGTTTGGCGCGTCAACGCCGGTTTCGATAATGGTTGTGCAAACCAAAATGTCTATTTCGTGTTCGAGAAGTCTTCTCCATACGCGAGAAAGTTTTTCCTCGCTCATTTGCCCATGTGCCACATCAATACGCGCATCAGGTATACTCTCTTGCAGTTTTGCGGCGCAAGAATATATTGAGTCTACCTTATTATGCAAATAATACACCTGACCCGAACGGCGCAATTCCTTATTTATAGCATCAACAATAATGCCCTTATTGTACTCTAAAACATAAGACTGTATGGGCAAACGGTCACTCGGTGCTTCTTCTATACTTGACATGTCCCGCAGTCCCGACATTGCCATATTAAGCGTTCGCGGAATGGGGGTTGCCGAAAGTGTCAGAACATCTACCTCGGGGTAATCTTGTTTCAGTTTTTCCTTTTGCGCCACGCCAAAACGCTGTTCTTCATCAATTATAACAAGCCCTAAATTTTTAAATTTAATATCCTTTGATATAATTCTATGTGTACCGATTACCATATCAACCTTGCCGTTTTTAAGGGCGGTAACGGTTTTTGATGCCTCGCTTTGCGGCACAAAACGGGAAAGCATTTTAACATTAAGCGGCAATTCGCCGAAACGCGAACGAGCAGTATTGTAGTGTTGCAGCGCAAGAATGGTGGTGGGAACCAAAAGGGCGCATTGTTTACCCTCACTTATACACTTGAATGCCGCACGAAGTGCAACCTCGGTTTTGCCGAAGCCAACGTCTCCGCAAAGAAGTCGGTCCATCGGCACATCGCGTTCCATATCGTGTTTTATCTCTTTTAAGCACCTTAACTGGTCCTCGGTTTCGACATAGGGAAAACCTGCTTCAAATTCGGCCTGTAAATCGGTATCGGGAGAAAAAGCGTAACCCTTTACCGACATTCTTTTTGCATAAAGGGCGGTTAACTCTTTTGCCATATTCTTAACGGCGTGTTTAACCCTTGCCCTTGTCTTTTGCCAATCGGATGAGCCGAGTTTGTTTAGTTTTACGCTTCCCGACTCAGCCGTGCCTATATATTTTGAAATTAAATCAAGTTGCGTTACCGGTACATACAGCACATCGGTTTTGGCATAGTTAATCTTTATATAATCTTTTGTTAATAATCCTGTTGTTATTTTTTTAATACCCGCAAAAACACCAATACCGTGCGAAGCGTGAACAACATAGTCACCAACCTTTAATTCGTCAAGACTTGAAAAGGAGTTTTCATCGCGTTTAACCCTTCTTGTCTTTTTGTCGGCGTGGATGTAATTGCCGCTGATTAGCATAAACTTTTGCTCGGTAATTTCAATACCTGCCGATAAGGCGGCGTTTATAACCGTTATACCCTTTGAAAGCTTTTCAGGTGCTTTATCGCACAGGTGCGCATCTATGCCGCGTGTTTTAAGCCCCTCATATAAAACGGTTGCGGCCTTATCGCCCGATACCAATACCGCACAACTACCGCCTTTTTCCAAAAGGAAATTAGTATCCTGCAGCAGTACCGATAATTCGCCTTTCCAGGGGGAAATGCGCTTATAATTAAAGCTTATAACATCCTTTAAAGGCACGGGATAATTTCCTCTTGCAAAGTTTTCAAGGAACAATGTGTTTTTTATTTTTGTGAAAAACTCGGGCTCGGTTAATGTGAATTTAAGCTCGGGAGAAACCAAGCCCTCTTCCAAAAGAAAGGACAGGTCCATTTTGTTGCGCTCATTAAGGGTTTTCAAATATGCTTCGGTGTCACTACTATCGCTTACCGCCACCACACAATCATCCATATAGTCAAACACCGTACACGGCTCATAAATTTGATTTATATATCTGTCAAGCGGTATTTCTATATTTGATGAAAGCATATCTATATCGCGACCGATAACCTTAACTGCATCATCGGATAGTTTTTTTGATTTTGACAAATGGATTAACTTTTGCTTCAAAACCGTTTCATCGCAAACAATCTCCCTTGCCTGTGTGATTTTGATTTCTTTTAAATTTTCGGTACGGCGTTGAGAAGAAATATCAAAATTGCTGATAGAATCTATTTCTTCTCCCCAGAACTCAATTCTGACAGGTAAATAAGCCGATACCGGATAAATATCAACTATGCCGCCACGCACCGAAAACTGACCCGCACCTTCAACCTGTGCGCAATTTTCATATCCGGCCCTTAAAAGTTTACCCTTTAACTCTTCTAAATTATATTCGTTACCAACCGATAAAACAAAGGTGTTTTGCTTTAAAACGCTCATCGGCACGGTATACTGCACCGCCGCCTCAACAGGACACACGAGCACGCGCAAATCCCCGTCAAAAACTTTTGACAGGGTGTTTATTCTCCGTTGTTCATATTCCTTTGAGTGCCCAAGCACATCCTTAAAGCAAAAATCCTTTACAGGAAACACCGCAGATAGCGTACCCAAAGCATTTAAATCGTTTGCGATTTCGGTGGCCGATGCTTCGTTGGGTGTAATCAGCAGGATTTTTTGCTTTATTTCGTGAGAAAGGGCATCTAAAATGGCCGCCTTGTGTATGCCGGAAAGCCCCGATGCCGCAACAGGCAAATATCCTTTTTTTACATCGTTTTCCAGTGTTTTATAAGGGGCGCTGCTTTTTAAAGCCTTGTTTAAAAACTCCATAAAATGCCTTTAACTATTATATTTATTCATTGCGCGTTCGACCGAAGAAACGATAATTTCCTCCACAGATGCCACCGCTTTTTGAAGGGCTATCTCCTTATTCTCCGTATCTTCGGCGCCGAATTTGCCTAAAACCCAATCCTTTAAATCATAATCGGGATGCGGCTTTTTGCCTATACCTATTTTTATGCGCAAAATATCGTTGGTGCCAAGACGCTCGGATATGTTTTTCATACCGTTATGGCCGCCGTGGGTGCCGTTACGCCTTATTCTCATTTTGCCCACATCAAGAGAAATATCATCAAAAATAACTATGATATTTTCTTTTTTTATCTTATAAAAGCGGGTGATTTCGAGCAATGCATCGCCCGATAAATTCATATATGTTTGCGGCTTTGCAATAATGACGCGTTTGCCCGATATTTTACACTCAGCTATAAGAGCTTTATGTTTTTGGCGAAACGGAGTGCCGCCGAATTTTTGGTGCAACAAATCTACGGCATCAAAACCTATGTTGTGCCGTGTATTTTGGTATTCGTTGCCGGGATTTCCAAGCCCCGCTACTAATATAATATTGTTTTCCTTTGCTTTAAAAAACATATTTTTCACCTGCACACATTTTAACACAGCAATAAAATAAAATCAAGCCGAAGTGTTTCCACTTCGGCTTAAAATACATCGATTTACTGTTTTGCGGCAATAACAGACTTTGCCAACATCTCAGGCAGTTGCTCATATCTTTCAAAAGTCAGAGTAAACTTTGCCCTGCCCTGTGTGATGGAGCGCATTGCAGTTGAGAAATCGTGCATTTCAGAAATAGGTGTTTCGGCTATTATCTCCTGCATTTTATTCTCGGTGGGAGCCATACCGATAACACGGCCGCGGCGCTTATTGATTTCGCCTATAACATCACCCAGCGACTCATCATTTGTCAAAACTTTAAGTGTTCCGATAGGTTCAAGCAATACGGGGGATGCGCTTGGGATACCATCCTTAAACGCTATTGATGCCGCCGTTTTGAAGGACATTTCGGAAGAATCAACAGGGTGGTATGAGCCATCAACCAATGTCGCTTTAATACCAACCATCGGATATCCCGCCAATACTCCGACCTTAACACTGTCTCTTAAACCCTTTTCAACTGCGGGGAAGAAGTTTTTAGGCACAGCGCCGCCGAACACCTTTTCTTCAAAGATAAGTTCTTCTGAATCGGTAGGTTCAAACTCAATCCAAACATCACCAAACTGTCCGTGACCGCCCGATTGTTTTTTATACCTGCCCTGTACCTTAACCGATTTGCGAATAGTCTCCCTATACGCTACGGACGGTTTTTTAAGAACAATTCCAAGCCCGAATTTTTGCTTTAATTTTGAAACGATTATATCAATATGTTGTTCACCAAGGCCCGAAAGCACCTGTTCACGAGTTTCGTTGTTATACATAACGCTGATGGTCGGGTCCTCCTCACACAAACGCGCAAGGGATGTAGCGATTTTTTCTTCATCGCCCTTGTTTTGCGGGAACACCGCCATCGAATACTCTGCAACAGGGAAAGACGGAAGTGTTATAACAAGCCCTTCTTTTTCGGCCAATGTATCCCCTGTGGATGCGCCCGAAATTTTTGTGGCAACGCCTATATCGCCGGCACATACTGCATCGGTTTCTTCCTGTTTGCCCGCCTTTTGCACCATAACCTTACCCAAGCGGAACTCTTCACCTGTACGCATATTTTTAAGTTTTGTGTCGCCTGAAAGCACACCGTTTATAACCTTAAAGTATGAAAGCTTACCAACAAACGGGTCAGCAACGGTTTTGAAAATGACCGCGGCGGCTGATGCCGACTCATCAGGTGTAATCTTTTTATCTTCACCCGATACCTTTACCGCCGTACTGCATTTATCGGCAGACGGCATAATCTCATAAATTATATCGGCAAAAATCGGTACCGCGTCACCTGTTTGCTGTATTCCGCAAAATACAGGACAAATATCGCCCGAGAGTACACCCGAAGACAATGCGGCCAATTTTTCATCGGTAGTAAAGCTTTCGCCTTCAAAATATTTTTCCATAAGCGCTTCATCGGTTGATGCAACCGCCTCAAGCATAATGTTACGCATTTGTTCTATTTCCTCATTATGCGGCATATTGCACTCAATAGCGGTAATACCGTTAAATTTATACGCTTTTTCCTTTACAAAGTCGACATAGCAAACAACCTTTTCGTGTTCGATAAAAGGAACAACAACAGGACAAATAACCGCTCCGTAAAGACCTGTAAGGCGGGAGATTACGCGGTAAAAATGAGCATGTGTAGAATCAAGTTTGCCTATAAAGAAGGCGGCAGGTTTGCCCATTTGTCTTGCGCGCTCAAAATTTTGTTGTGCGCCTACTGTATAACCCGACTTTCCCGAAAGCACAATTACTGCACCATCGGCAGCATAAAGCGCCTCATATGCGCCTGCTGAAGCATCAAAAAGTCCGGGGGCATCGATAAGATTTATTTTTTTACCGTCAACTTCCAACGGATAAAACGAAGCCGATAAGGAACACGCTCTTTTCTTTTCCTCGGGTTCAAAATCCATAACGGTTGTACCCTCTCCGGTCTTACCTATTCTCTCAGTTGCTTTGCCGTAAAACAATAATGCATCGGCAAGTGTTGTTTTACCCGAACCGCCGTGTCCGAGCAATGCTATGTTTTTAATTTGAGAGGTTGAATACCGTTTCAAGATGATACACTCCTTTTATTATAGATAATTGCCAATAACCCCACCCATTTTAAGAGAATTTCTGGCATTACCTGGATTTGTTTGAATTATATCACAA
The DNA here is from genome assembly GCA_045606925.1 of Acutalibacteraceae bacterium. GTDB lineage: Bacteria > Bacillota > Clostridia > Oscillospirales > Acutalibacteraceae > SIG565. The sequence goes on from JAZUSW010000149.1 coordinate 17,071, forward strand.
GTATTGTGATTTTTCAATAAATTTTTTATTTAAATTTTAAAAGTTTTATTAAATATCAACAAATAACCGTTAAAAACCGCCGCGTAACACAAAATGTAACAATTTTGATATTTTATTGGCGTTTTAGTTACAAAATTGATATTAAAATGTAATCAAAAAGAAAGGACTTTTTTGAACTATATTGATATAATAATATTAACGAAAAGAAAGGTGGCGAAAATATGAAGCGTTTTGTACTTCTGTCTTTATTTTTAATTGGTTGTTTGTGTATGAACGGCTTTATTGCGCCGCCGACCGATACTGTAAAAAACGATGCCGCCGCTGTAGTGGTTGCCCCCGATAAAGAAAAGGTTTTTGAGGCTCATATTGCTAACCTTTTAAATCTTAACAATGTATACGGCGAGGATTTTACCGATAATGAAGCATTGGTTAATGCCGCCGCCGTAAATCTTCACACATACGCTAACGAATCGGGCTTTATCCCCAACGAAATTGTTACGGCTTACATTAAAGATATTTACGATATTGATATAGAAATAAATGATACCATCAATGTTAATATGCCAAAAATGCAGGGCTTTGTTTATTTAATTCCGCGTGGCTACTCGGTATTCACACATCAGATTTTAAACATTACCGATTGCGGCGATTATTTAACCGTTGTATCGTTAGTATCAATAGATGCGCACGATTCGGCTTCGGTTATCGGTACCGCTACAACACGCCTTGCTAAAAACGATGCGGCAAGTTTCGGTTACAATATCATCTGTTCCGATATTGATTACAACGCCGTATCACTTACCGCCTAAACTAAAAAATAATAAAAAACCACCCGCATAAGGGGCGTACTCTAAAGGACAGTAAAAAAGGAAGCACGAAAATTTCGTGCTTCCTTTAATTTTGTCTTATACCGTAACAAGCAGGGAAAATGTACGGCACATTTTCCACTTGTTAGGAGAACCTAAAACCCTTTACAAACTCAAAACAAACAAATATATTATGACAGGGTTTAAAACAAATGATAAAATTTACTTATCAAAATCAAATAATTCCAAATGCATTCTCCCTGATTTCTCATAAATTGTGCCATCTTCTTCCCAATATACACGATTAAGCAAACTATAATAAATCGTTTCACCATCGGTATAATAATCGTAAGAATCGTTATATGGTTTCAATTCTTCATTTTCATCGAAGTAAAAATATCCTTCTTCACTCAAATAGCAGTAGTCGCTATCATAAGATTTGCCGTTCTGATCTATATAAGAACCTGCTGTAAACCAAGCGCTTTCATGAGTATATATGTTCCCTTGCTTATCGTGTAGTGGGACATCATACAAATCGTCATATTTATTTCCGTGCACATCATAAAAAGTTGCAAGGGGTTCACCATCAATTTCGCTTTTTAAATAGCCGACACCCATAGAAATAACCGATACAACCATCAAAATAGCCGAAAGAACAAACGCCATAATTGATATTATTAGAAACGAGGAGCTTCCTTTAGTTTTAACAATTTCTTTTTTAGATATCCATCGACGATAAACTTCAAATGCAATTCTTGCTATAATTGGAGAAAAACAAATTGCAACTATCCATAAAAATTTATGATTATCCTGTCTTGCCTTTAAAAGTTTATATGTCGAAATAAGCATAAACAAGATAGCCAGTGAACGAAGAACAGGAACAATAATTAAATACCCCGTTGCACCTGTGGTAAAAAGTCCTTGAGAAACATTATCAAACATATTTAACACCCTCAACTAAAGCGAATACTTAACTCCATACAACATACTTATCTTTTAAATTTGTTATATTATAACACTTTTGTCTTTAATATTCAAGGTGCGAGGATAACAAAGTATGGGTAGTGTCCTTAACAGTACGACTTATAGCGGGTGGTTTTTTCATTTTCGGGCATAGCCCTAACCGATACTGGCGGCGCTGGGGTGCGCTTTATTGTTGGCCTGCCAGCCATGCATATTATATTTGCCACCCGTAAACGGGTTGGCACTATGCAAGCCTTCTCCAGCGGAGAAGGTGGCAAAACCCAAGGTTTTGACGGATGAGGAGAGCCCCTTTTCATCACTACAGTAAGCTATAATTAATCTGTATCCTCCTCATCCACCAACCTCACGGTTGGTCCCCCTTCCCCGCTGGGGAAGGCTTTT
>JAZUSW010000150.1:0-11870 GCA_045606925.1 Acutalibacteraceae bacterium
TAATATTTTTGGAAAGAGGTCATAGGCATTGCGGTATAGACCATATAGTCGTTTTCGTGAATCCAAAAGACACCATAAAAATGCTCGTCTGATACTGCGAGAGCATCGGATATTTCTGCATTGGGCTCTTGGCTTAAAATGAGCAATGGCTCTCCGTCTTGGAAAGAAAGGTAAATGTAATCTTGCTCGGTTCTGTCAATTTCGGTTTCCTCTGCCTTTTTCCATTGCTCCATTATGTATGTATATAATTCTTTTGCTTCATCATCTTCTATAACAAATTCAGTTTCGTGGTCAGTCGAGCATACACATTTAAAATCGGCAATAGTAGAAACATCTTCGGGATAACTTACAATAGCATCGCTGTTTTTTTCTCTTGAACAACCAAACAAAGATATTAAACAAGCAACCACACAAAGCAAACAAAAAACTCGCAATATTTTGTTATTCAACATTGTAATCTCTCCAATCTTATTTCCATCGGTTGATGGCAATGTCGTTTTCTTTAACTTCTTTTATGGTGTAGGTCTTATCACATTTGTTGCAACGAAAAACGGTTCGAATGAATTTTATATTTCCGACTAAAAAACCATCACCATTTGAAAAATCATAGTTTTTTGCTTCTTCCGATTTTGAATTAACAATCGTTTCCGTTTTCGTTTTTTCTAACCTCTCATTACAATAGGGGCAATAATGCTTTTCATACAAAAAATCGGGTGAGACCATTCGCGCTTTACACCGTGTATTTTCATAAAGATAGCACCTCACTTTTTTCTTATTATAGCATAAGATTGTGAATTTTTCAATGTTTCCGCAATCTTCATGAGTTATAACGATTCTTATAGAATCTTTATGACTCTTTTGTATAAGACTCTTAATTAATCATGATGATTATATAAGCATTATGAGTCTTTATCTTAAACATAGAGTAATTGAGAGTTATCAACATTAAGAAAAGAGTAAAGAATCCTCTTCAATGGTTTGAGTTTTGGGGCATTTTTTAGACCATTTCAGAGGTATGATATGTGTGGGAAAGGTAATTTGAGGTAAGATAATTTTTAATGGGCAAAAATGGTGTGTTTTATGTGGATAAGAAAAACTATAAAAAAGTAAGATTAGGTAAGATATTTGCTTGGAGGTTTTAAAGCCCTTTCATACTCCCCACGATGAAGCCGTTAGACTAACAAAAAACACACCCTATGGCAAATGGGGGTTGTCCTTATCGGAGAATTTGAAATAGGGGTATGGGCTTGCCCTGTGCATTTGTATTACAAATGCGAAACTTGCAATAAATGCAGGGATGCCCTATAGTCTCCCATTCTTCTACCTATATAAATAAAGTTCCCACAAACCGTAAACTTCGGTCTGTGGGAACTTTTTGTTGCTACATTTTCTCCGTTAAGGATAACACGCCAATGCCATAGGGTGTGTTTTATACCGAAAATCACCCGCACATACATATGTGCGGGTGATATCTACATATATAAATTAATCTTCTTCAAGCAATTTAGAAGGCGATACTTTTAACACTTGTGCAATTTTAAACAAGGTTTCCAAAGAAACACCACGCACAGTACCGGGACCTTCTACCTGACCTACAAAATTTACACTTTTGTCAATCAGTTCGGCAAAAACTTCTTGAGTATAACCTGCCTTTTTACGATAATAAGCGATTTTTAAGCCCAAAGTAATATATTTTTCAGCAAACTCAGTTTTCATCGTTCTGCCTCCTTTACAATAATAGTTTATCGGGAAGCAATGTAAATTATAACTTTCCATAAGTAAACAATTATTTACTTTGATTAAATGTTATTGTATAATAAGTGAAAGATTATTTACTTGGGGTGAATTATATGATAGAAAATACCTGTTGTTTTTTTGGCCATAGAACGATAAATGAAACCGAAGAACTGAAATTAAAGCTGATTGAAACGATTGAAAAGTTGATTGTTAAAAACAAAGTTGATACCTTTCTTTTCGGGAGTAAGAGCCGATTTAATAGCTTGTGCCTTGAGCTTGTAACCGAAATAAAAGAAAAATACCCGCACATAAAACGAATCTATGTACGGGCGGAATATCCCTGTATAAACAAGCAATATACAAACTATCTTTTAGTTTCTTATGAAGACACATATTACCCCAAAAGGATACTAAATTCAGGTAAAGCCGCTTATGTTGAGCGCAATTATGAAATGATAGATAAAAGTCATTTTTGCATTGTGTATTACGATGCACTTAACACTCCTGCCACCCGCAAAAGCGGCACCAGAATCGCCCTTGTTTATGCAGAAAAGCACAATAAAAATATTATAATGATAAATGATTAAAAACTGACTGTAACAGTCCGTTTTTTTGTTGCCATAAAAACAGATATATGATATAATATTAAAAAATGTTTAGGAGATAATATGAAATCTGATTTAAAAATTCTTATTGCTTTTTTAATGAACTTTCTTTTTAGCATTGCCGAGTTTATCGGTGGATTTTTTACACACAGTGTGGCAATTTCATCCGATGCGCTTCACGACCTTGGCGACAGTCTTAGTATCGGTATATCCTATATTCTCGAAAAGGCGAGCAAACGACCCGCAACAAACAAGTACACCTACGGTTATATTCGTTTTTCGGTGCTTGGCTCGCTGATACAAACTGCGGTGCTTTTTTCGGGCTCGGTTATAGTTATTTACAGTTCAATAATGCGTATAATCAACCCCGTTGCCATCAACTACAAGGGTATGATTGTGATGGCAGTTTTCGGAGTTGTTATAAACGCGGGTGCAATGCTTTTCACCTACGGCGGAAAATCGCTCAACCAAAAAGCAGTTAGCTTACATATGCTTGAAGACGTACTCGGTTGGATTGTGGTACTTATCGGCGCTGTAATAATGCAGTTTACTGATATTACATATATCGACCCTGTTTTGTCCATTGGCGTTTCGCTCTTCTCTCTGTCCCACGCGGTGCACATCTTTATTGAAGCGATGAAAATTTTACTGCTTAAAACACCCGATGACATAAACTGCGAGGAAGTTGCCGCGCATATTAAAGGGTTAGACGGTATAATCGATGTACACCACGTACATATATGGAGTTTTGACGGTTTTGCACACAACGCCACCCTTCATATTGTTAGTGACAGTGAGTTAAGCGTTATAAAAGACGCGGTGCGTCAGGAACTTGCCGAGCACGGCATTACCCACTCAACCATAGAGATTGAGAGAAGTGATGAGCATTGTGATGCCCACGAATGTGAAAATAAACCCGCACACCAGCACAGACACCACCATCATCACCACCATCACCACGAATATCACTGATAAAGGAAACTAAAATGAATAAAATAAGTATTGTTATTCCCTGTTTTAATGAAGAAAATAACATAATACCCGTTTATGACAGCGTTAAAAAGGTTGTGTCGCAAATTGAAGATGCTGAGTTTGAGTTTGTTTTTGTCGATGACGGCTCAACCGATAAAACGCTTAACTTACTGCGAGAATTAAGCGAAACCGACAGCGCGGTTAAATATATATCTTTTTCGCGCAATTTTGGAAAAGAAGCGGCTCTCTATGCAGGGCTTAAAAATGCCACGGGTAATTATGTGTCGGTTATGGATGCCGATTTGCAAGACCCGCCCGAGCTTTTGACACAAATGTACAAGGTTGTTTGCAGCCAAGAATTTGATTGTGTTGCCGCAAGGCGAGTTGACCGCAAGGGAGAGCCAAAAATACGCTCGTTTTTTGCCCGTATGTTTTATAAGCTGATAAACCGTATATCCGAGGTTGAATTGGTGGACGGCGCAAGAGATTTTCGTTTGATGAACCGAAAATATGTAGATGCGCTGCTTAAACTCGGCGAATATAACCGTTTTTCAAAAGGTCTTTTTAACTGGGTCGGTTTTAAAACAAAATGGCTTGAATACCAAAACACCACCCGTAAAAACGGCGAAACGAAATGGTCGTTTTGGCGGCTGTTTAAATACTCGGTCAACGGCATTGTGGCTTTCTCTTCTCTACCGCTTTATATATGCTCTTTGCTTGGCGTAATTATGTGCGCCGTATCCTTTCTTGCCATAATTTTTATTATCGTAAGACAATTAGTCTTCGGCGGCGCAGCAGACGGTTGGCCATCCCTTGTTTGTATAATCGTTTTTATTGGCGGACTTTTAATGCTGGGTATCGGCATACTCGGTTTTTACCTTTCTAAAATTTATATGGAGGTTAAAAACCGCCCGATTTACGTATCGAAAGAGGAAAAATTGTAAAATAATAAAAACAAATAAAACCCGCGTAAACTAAAAAGTTTACGCGGGTTGTTTATTAAGGCACCAAATTTTTGATTACAGGTACTTTCTTAATCAGTTTTACCATGAGTGCAGATACTATAAAAATAACCACCGCACCGAAAGTTCTGAAAATAATTGATGTATCGGGTATTCCTATTATCATACAAATATCAATGATATACATATGCACAAGATATACACCAAAGGTTTCGCCCTTAAAAAAATCACAAACTTTTAATACAAACGGGATTTTTCCGAAGTTTACGTTCTTAAAGTAAAGGAATACCGCCGCCGAGCTTAAAACACAAGGCAACCCTGTATATCCCTTGAAAAGTGATGATACCGCACCCATCTTTACAGATGCGAAATAGGTGCCCGCAATCTGCGTAAGTAGCCCGATTATGCCTAATATATAAACTATACATCTCACATTTTTAGGTATTTTATAATTTGCAATATAATATCCCAAAAACAAATAAAATATATAATTTGTACCAAGCGCCATACTGAGCGCTGAATTATACTGAATTTCACCACTCAAATTACAAATAAACGGAAGTGCTGCATTTAAAATCACAAAAAGTATTATTATATACCCAAAAGTTTCTTTTCTGTGTTCCTTACCAATACGGCTTATAACGGGTATACATAAATACGCAGTAAAAAGCGGTATAAAGAACCAATAAATATTGGGATATTTCGGCGAAAACAAAGAGTTGATAAAGTATATAACTATATTTTGATTAATTTCAATCTTTCCCGTTATAACGCCATATATAATGCCCACTATCACAAAGCAAATGTAAGGTATAAGCGTTTTAATCAACCGCTTTTTAAAAAATGTTTTGGTGTCATACCTTTCGCGATAATCTATAAGTGTAGCACCCGATATCATAAAGAATATCGGCACGGCAAAATAGAAAACACTTTCTATTATATTGGCACTTGCCCAATATCGTTCCATAGAAAAGCGGTGAAAACATTTATTGGCGTGTAAAAATACAACTGCAAGACTTGCCAAAACATTTAAAACCGTAATATAATTTTTTCTCCCCATTTTGTTTTTTTCCCCCCCGTTCACATTTTAACATCTACCCTTTTAAAAATCAATAAGCCAACCTTAAAAAAGGTTGGCTTTAATTATTAACTCAAACCGAAGCTTACCGATAACGCCTTATCCACTTTATCCATACTCGGAACATCCAGCGCACCCATTTTTTCTTTAAGCCGTTGCTTATCTATGGTGCGTACCTGTTCAAGCAAAACAATAGAATCCTTCGCAAGACCGCAGGTTGCGTTTAACTTTATATGCGTTGGAAGATGGCTTTTTTCCTGTTGTGATGTTATTGCCGCTGCAATAACTGTCGGACTGTAACGGTTACCTATATCGTTTTGTATGATAAGTACAGGGCGTACCCCACCTTGTTCAGAACCGACAACAGGACTTAAATCGGCATAATAAATATCTCCGCGTTTTACTGTCATTTTTATTTCACGCTCCGAAAATGTTTGTACTAATATCATTGCCTGATTTTTTTAGTTTTAATCAACAGTGCAAAATATTTATACAATACATTTTATGCAAAACGCTCAATTAGTGACAAGCCGTTTTATTCGTTGTTTGATTTATCCGTATCCTTCTTTTTGATGGATAACAGATTCTCATTATTAAACGGCTCTAAAAAGACATTTTCCTCAACATTTTCGGTATCCTCTGTTTTGCGCAAAACCTTTATAACCAGCAACACAAGTAGTGTAGCCACAAGCAATATTATTATCAATCCGCATATAACGATAATTTTGTTGCCCGTTTCCAATTCCATAAAACGCACAAACATATTCTTTTGATTTTCATTTTCCAATTCTATCGCTGCATTGAAATCCTTAGAAAATTCTACCGCTCTTTGAACTGTTTTATCCTTAGTGTCGTAGCAATAAAACGATTTTGCGCCATCTATATTTTCGGCATAAAATATAATAAAATCACCTAACTGCGAATCATTGTGTTTGAATCCGTTTACAGTATAGCCGTCTATATTAACCGCCATATATGTATAATTCTTCAATTCAGGCACTTGTTCAATATAATCCAAAATAACAAGTTTAAGCCCGATAGTTTTTATATATCTGAACGGTGAAAAACTATTACCTTCTTTGTCATAAAGATAATAGTCCCCGTTTTTGCCCTCCATATCGGTTGCGTATACAATAACCCTACCGCTCACGATGTCTTTCAGCACCTGCATCTCGATATCGCCTACTGTCTCCAATGCAACGCTGAAATTTTCAGGAATTTCCACATTCCTATAATTATCAACCATATATTTTACTTCTTTGCCAACAGCTATTTGGTACGGGCTTTCGGGCTCATTAATTACTGGCGGTTCCGGGTCGGTTACCTTTTCACCCTTTGCTCCCCTATAAATATTAATAGTATATTTCAACACATTTCCATTTGGGGCGGTAATAATAATCGTACGGGTGTTATTACCCACTTCCATATCCTTATCGCCCTTGATTTCAATTTTGGATTTTTCTTCCTGAGTGGTAACCGAAAGCAATACCTCTTTAACCGAATAATCAACATTTACATTATAATTTGTAACATTCGGGTTAAACTTTGGCACCAAATTGCCTGCTGATAAAAGTATCTCTTTTGCTTTGGCATTGCTTGACAATGTGTTTTTATCAATAACCTTGACGCTTGTGTTATAACTGCAATCGCGTTGGCTTGAGGCACCATCAGAAGTTATAGCGCTGACAAAAACTCCTGCAGTGCCTGCCTTAACACCTTTAAATTTAAAGGTTAAAGTTAATTTTGAAGAAGTGCTTGAATTATCTTGATAATTAATAATATATTTGCCTTCTCTATCCGCCGCGGGTGAGGTGTAAGGCGGATTAGATGTACACCTCAATACAGATGCATCAAATTCAAGCATTCCGGTAACCCCGCACAGTTTTCCCGTGCCCGAAGTACACTCAAAGGTTACATTAATGGTTATCTCCTCGTCTAAATATGCCGATGCAGGTGCACTTATATTAGCCGAATCGGCAGATGCCGGAAAAATAAAGACCTGTGAAAATGCTAAAATCAAGATTAAAAGCGCAACAGCAATTTTTCTTCTTAACATGATTCTACCCCTGTTATACGATTTATTTCTTTTCGTTTTTAAACTCGAAATTATCATCTAAAGCCGAATTATCATCATCCAAAAACAGATAGTCTTTTTTCCCGAATCCCGACATAAATTCTTGTTCTTTTGCGGCTTCAAGAGATTCTATGTTAACGGATTTATTGCGAACAAGTCTTACAATAAGTATTATTATTAAGGAAATTAAAATCAAAACCACCACTACACCGCTTATAATGATAATTTTATTTTTCAATTCAAGTTCCATAAATCTTGCTATAACCGAGCTGTTTTCTTCTTTGCGTTCTAATGCGGCATCGAATTCTTTTATAAATTCGGCGGCTCTTTGCATAGTTTTTTCTTTTGTATCGTAACAATAGAAATATCTTTCGCCTTCGTTATTTTCGCCATAAAAAATGACAAAATCCGACATATCACTATCGTTGTACTTAAATCCGTTTACAGTGTAATCACCAACACTGATTACCGAATAATAATAATTTTCCAATGTAGGAACTTTATCAACATAATCAATAACCAAAAGATTATATCCGGTCGTATTTACATATCTAAAGGGAGAAAATGTATTATCAGATTCGTTATAAAGGTAATATTCTCCGTTTTTGTTGTCAATATCGGTAGCGTATACAACAATTTTGCCGCTTACAACATCCTTTAAAACCTGTACATCGGCACCCGATATAGTATGCAATGCAGGGCTGAAACCTATGGGTAACTCAATATCATCATAGCTTTGCACCATATATTTGGTTTTGTCGCCAACCTTGATTTCATATGGGTTATCCGTAGGGTCGGTTGTGGGGGGTGTTGGGTCGGTTGTAGTATCGGTGGATGCAGCCCTGTAAATATTGATGGTGTATTTTTTTACGGTGCCGTTTTGCGCTGTTATAACAACGGTACGGGTATTGGCACCAACCTTCATATTCTTAGAGCCCTCAATACTTATTTCGGCTTTATTATCCTGCGCTACGACCGATAAAAGCACTTCGGTCACCGAATAATCGACATTTACATTATAACTTGTTATATCGGGCTTGAAATCGGGAACTAATTTACCTGCCGAAGCGGGAGAAATTGCAATACTGCTTGCGTTGGCATTGCTCGGTAAAGCGGCTTTATCAAGCACCTTAACATTTAATGTTGAAGTGGTGGTCTTTGCAGCATCATCAACGGTTTCTCCGGTTGTTTCTACTTTAAACTCGCCCGTGTTACCTGCTTTTGTTGCTTTAAAATTTAAAGTGATTGTAATGTTTTTTTGAGCAACATCATTATCCAAAAGAAATTTTACTTCTGTTTCTGAAGACTTGTTTGCATTGGCAACACCTATGTTAGCAGATATTGAAGAATATTCAAAATTTGAAGGAACTAATATGTTTCCGTATGCGCCAACTAATTTAGAATCGGGATGACTTAATTTTATAGTAATTTTCACCGTTTCCCCTACACCCACACTGCTTGCCGATACAGATGCATTAATTGTGGGCTCTGCAGCTGATACCGACACCGTAAAGAATGCCATTACTAAAATAATCGCTAAAACAACCGAAAGAAATCTTTTTTTCATTTTCTGATAACCTACTCCTATTGTGTAATTGTTTCAAGTCCCAATATATGCCGCCTTGTGAAATATACATCCTTAGATGACACCTTTGAATCCTTGTTAACATCTGCTGCTTTAATATTAATAGCAGGAAGTTTTTCAATTTCCAAAATCAAGCGCCTTAAATAATATACATCCTTTGATGTAATCTTACCATCGCCGCTTATATCGCCGTAAATAAGCGCTGTATATGTTGCGCGGATTTTATCGTTTGCATCATATAAATGCACCTTATCACCCGTAGCGATAAGCCCTTCTTTTTTCTCATTACCGAGGGAATCCATTATAACCGCTTTACCCTTTGTAACATAGAGTTTTGTTTTAAAATCGGTTACCGATGTATCGGCGGTTATTCCGCTGATAACATTATCGCTATCTATTTTATAAGCAGTGTTTACTGTCGGCATTTCGGCTTCACCGGATGGTGCCTTTTCGCGATATATTGTTAAATTATATGTCGCGGTTGCGCCGCCGGACGAAGTAACAACAACCTTTATATCGTTGTCGCCGTACGCTAAGCTTATATCGCCTGCACCCGAAATTTTAGCATCATTTGCCTCACTTACGGCGTTGATTTTAACATTTTCTGCCGTATGCGGTACGATTAGCTCATAGTCGTATTTATATCTATCAAAGGTGGTAGAAAGCGTGTAGCCCTCAACCGACAATGATTTTAAAAATCTGTTGTTGTTTGTTCCCTTTTGGGGTAAAACCGTCTTTTCGGGCATATTTTTGTAAACGGGTATATGGAAAATTATCTCGCTGTCGGTCAAAAAGTCCATAGCCCCCGCCATTATTGAGCCCTTGCCAACACTATCCTCTATATTGGTTGCATATTGGTGGGTGTGCGTTGCATACTCGGTATTTTCATAAACATTAAAGTTTTTATAATAAATGGTATTTTGTCCTACGCTTACATAATTACCACCATACCACAAAGCACCGCCTATAATGGCTTTTTCTCTTGTATCCCAAGGTCTGCCGTAGGTGGTAGCACCGTTTTTCATACCTCTTGCCCACCAAAGTCCTCTATCTGCCGCCGATGGATAACCGTTCGCGGCATCGGCATATGCACCTATATTAAAGAAATTGTAATAGCCAACAAGCTCGGTTGGATATTTTGTGGATGTATAGGTTCCTGAAATCAATTTACCCGTACCCTTTGTACCTTGCTCTTGGCGAATTACAGCTACTATCGTAGCAGTGCTCACACCCGATTTTTGCGCCGCTTCTAAAATTGCGTGGGCATAGGTTTTCGGTTCGGGTTGTGGCGGTGTTTCGGTATTATCGTTTTCTGCTTCTTCGGTATCGGTTTGAACGGCGGCATCCTGTGTTGTTTCTATAACATATTCGGGTAATACCGCATCCATAAAGGTGCCTTTGACTGCATTTTTTACAAAATCTAAATCTTCCTTTTCGGCATTAAATGACTCATTGGCAAACATAAAGACATTTTTAGTATCTAAAAAATTTCTTGGGTCCAGATAGTAGGCAACAACCTGGTCGGTGGTTTTTATCCAACTGTCGCCATCGTAACCTGTCCATTTACCTGTTGACCAATCGTATTCGCCCTTTTCATAAAGCTTCCACGATATATCACTGTCTTTGTGGATATATTTATTGTTTACCCCGCCGTTTTGCGCCTTTACTGCCGAATTAAAATCAAGATTTGTATGGTCGGCATAAAATTTCCATTTAGGATAAATGGCGTGTAAATTGCGTAGCCCCACCTTGTAGCTTTCGGGGAAATTCTGCTCAGTAAGCCACGCCTCAAATTCCGGGTCTTCGGTATATTCTATGGTGACTTTTATACGCGCACAATAAACAAAACCCTTTTTCTTAAATCCATCACCGTAATTTATCTCGTACCACTTATCACCGTCACCATCAATACCGGCGCCTGTTATCTGAATAACCGTGCCCTCTTTTAGCGTATCGAGTTTTTGGCTTTTATTTTTATTTTCAGCATCGGCTTCGTGTCCGGTGGTACCCGGTAAGCTGTAAATATCGGTTGTGCCGTTTCTTGTGTTGGCTATTTCAGCCATACACGGAAACGGTATTTCGGCAGATGCGGGTATGCTCAACACGGTAAATATTATGCTAAAACACATAATAACCGCTACTATCTTCTTGCACACGCTTTTTAGCATCTCGGCACCGCCTTTCAACCAAAATTATCTCATAATAATTATACTTTTTTTGTCGCTTTGTGTCAACCAAAAACGGATAATTGGAAAAAAGTTTACAAATAATAACGGCGGACAAAAAAGTCCGCCGTAAATTCACTATTTTTCAAAATTCGGATATAATCCCGATTCCGACATTGATTCATTCCCCGCATATAAATGCGAAATATCACCCACACCTGTAGCTCTGAAATGAGAAACACCATTTGAATCAGTCTCGGTCACCAAAGTGGTCACCGATGTGGGCGCCAAATAGAAATTATTTTGTGCAACAACTGGAGAAATGCCAAGAATATGCGCCAAAACAGTAATCCCCAAACAAAAATGACAAAAAATTGCTATTGTCTTTTCACTTTCACCAATGTATGCCATACCGTCTCTTACAACCCCGTAACGCGCAAGAAGTTCATCGATACCCTTAGCAGTTTCATCAAAAAAATCCTTTGCGGTGCTCGGTTGCATAAGAACAGATTCGTGCCAAGTTTCCAAATCATAATTTTTCTTATCGCGGCACCAAAGATGCGGCGGAAGATCCCACGAAACCCTTTCTTTGCCACTAAACGGAGACTGAATCCTCCCCCTAAACTCCTGCAACCAATCGAGTGTTTCGGCGGTTTTGCCAAAGCAAGCAAGCGTAGGTTCACTTGTGCGCT
>JAZUSW010000151.1:0-4955 GCA_045606925.1 Acutalibacteraceae bacterium
TCCTAAGACCGCTTGGCCTCCGACTTCGATTTTTGCGGCCTCAGCCATAACGCCGGGGTCATATCCGAAGAGTTGCGATGCCATAGGTTTTTCGGCATCAAAGCACGACAAATAAGAGCCCGACTTTTTATCGCCCAAGCTCACACCCTTACTGCTTGTGAGTTCTCCCACCGTATATGCGGCACCAAACTCTCTGCATATTTCGCGCATTGCTCTGTCGGCCACTCCCGCCATAGGAGCCAATGCGGCAAATCCGTTAATTTCAACATTTCCTATCTTCATAAGCCAATTATATATTTTGGCGTCAAAATTGTCAAATTTTTTACAAATATTATGGTGACAAATTGATAATAATTTGTTATAATATATCCTGTATAAATATATATTAAATCTTTGGGAGTGCATTATGAAGTTATTAGCCCTTGATGGCAACAGTATAGTAAACCGCGCCTTTTACGGAATAAAGCTTTTAACTACAAAGGACGGACAGTATACAAACGGCATATACGGTTTTATAAATATTTTAAACCGACTTATAGAAAAAGAGCATCCCGATGCCGTAGCCGTGGCTTTTGATGTGCATCAGCCAACCTTCCGACATCAAAAATTCACCGAATACAAAGCAGGTCGCAAGGGTATGCCGGAAGAACTGCGCTCACAAATGCCCTTTTTAAAAGAGTGGTTGACACTTATGGGCTACTGCTGTATTGAAAAGCCGGGTTATGAAGCCGATGATATTTTAGGCACTCTTTCGCTTAATGCCGAGCGTGACGGGGATGAGTGTGTTATTGCTACGGGTGACCGCGACTCTTTGCAGTTGGTATCGGGCGCTACGCGTGTTCTTCTCACCGCCACCAAGGGCGGACATCCCGAGCTTACCGATTATACCCCAAATACCGTCAAAGAAAAATACGGGCTTGAACCCGCGGCGCTGATAGAACTTAAAGCGCTTATGGGCGACAGTTCCGACAATATCCCCGGTGTTATGGGCGTTGGCGAAAAAACCGCAACCGAGCTTATTAAAAACTTTGGAAGCATTGATTATATTTATGAAAATATAGAAACGCTTGATATACGCGACACGCTTAAACAAAAGCTTATAAACGGGCGTGATATGGCTTTTTTAAGCCGTGAACTCGGCCGTATTTACAGGGAAGTGCCCGAAGTATTCGGAGCCAGGGAATATATGCCAAGGCAAAAGCAGGTGAAACCTCTCGCTTTGCTTATGGCACGTCTTGAATTTTTTAAACTTCTGGAAAATATGAGACTTCAAGCCGAAACGGACACTAAGCAAACGGTCAGTGCCCCTTCTTTGACGCTCTCCTTATCCAAGCAATTAAACACAAGCGGCTTAGCCGATATTTACACCGAAGGCACCCGTCTTGGCGTTGTGTGCGGCGAAAATGTTGCCGACCTTGACTTGAAATATGATTTTTCGCTTATAAAAAATCTTTTGGAAAACCAAGATATACAAAAGCGAGTGTATGACAACAAAAATCTTTACAAAATGTGCCTTGATAACGGCATATCGCTTAAAAATGTTGCTTTTGACAGTCTTCTTGCCGCTTATCTTGCCAATCCGTCAGCATCTTCTTACTCGGTTGCCCGACTTAAACAGGAATACTTTGTAAATGTACCCGCAATTAACGGTGACAGTTATGAGTTTTTGGAAAACGCCGCGGCGCATTCATCGGTTTGTGATGCGCTGACAGCCGAACTCGAAAAAACGAACCAATTACAACTACTCAAAACCATTGAATTACCTTTAAGTTTTTGTCTTGCCGAAATGGAAAACGAAGGTTTTTTAATAGACTATGACGGCATAGAAAATTACGGACAGGAATTAGCCGCAAGAATCTCCGATTTAGAAAAGCAAATCCACACCCTTGTCGGTTATGAGTTTAACATAAACTCGCCAAAGCAGTTAGGCGTTGCGCTTTTTGAAGATTTGGGTTTGCCCGCCGGCAAAAAAACCAAAAGCGGATACAGTACGGGGGCCGAAATTTTAGAGGGTTTACGCGATAGTCACCCGTGCATAAATTTATTGCTTGAATACCGCCGCCTTGCAAAACTTAAATCGACATATTGTGACGGGCTTTGCAATGCCGCCGATATTGACGGTAAAATACACACCACCTTTAACCAGACCGAAACGAGAACGGGTAGAATTTCTTCGCTTGAACCAAACCTTCAAAACATACCCGTCAGAACACCCGAAGGCGCTTTGCTTCGAAAGTTCTTTGTCGCAAAAGAAGGTTATGTTTTGTGTGATGCCGACTACTCACAAATAGAGCTGCGGGTTTTGGCCCATATGGCAGATGACCGAAATATGATAGAAGAAATGAATAGCGGACAGGACTTCCACACACTTGCCGCCGCCAAAGCATTTAACATCCCCTTGGATATGGTAACGCCCGTATTGCGCTCTCGCGCGAAGGCGGTAAACTTTGGTATCGTTTACGGTATAGGCGCATTTTCACTCGCTAAGGATATAGGGGTTACAAGAAAGGAAGCCGACCAATACATCAAGGCATATTTAGCGGCATATTCGGGTGTTGATAAATTTATGCTGTCAACTATTGAGAAGGCAAAAGCCGATGGCTTTGTTACAACTCTTTTCGGTCGCCGCAGATATTTGCCCGAGCTTTCTTCAAGCAATCATATGCTACGCGCTTTTGGTGAACGCGCCGCCCGAAACGCACCGATACAGGGTACCGCCGCTGATATTATAAAAATCGCAATGGTCAGGGTGCGCGAACGATTAAAACAAGAAAAATTAGATGCAAAACTTATTTTGCAGGTGCACGATGAACTGATTGTTGAGTGCCGTGAAGAGATAAAAGACTATATTTGCCGACTTTTGCAAGAAGAAATGAGCCGTTCGGCTAATATGCAGGTAAACCTTACAGTTGATGCTAATTGGGGCAAAAACTGGTTTGATGCAAAAGGGTAAAATATAAACGAAAACGGATTTGGGATTTATTTATGAACATTTTATTTGTTTGCACGGGCAACACCTGTCGCTCGCCTATGGCTCAAGGTTATCTTAACCATAAGGGTACTCACATTGCCAAAAGCGCAGGTTTGTTTGCAGATGGAGAAAAAATTTCAAAAAACAGCGCCGATGTTTTAAGAGAACTGAACATTGATATGTCTTCGCACCTTTCTTGCCCTATAACGAAGGACCTGATTGATTGGGCAGACAGGATTTACTGCATGGGCAAATCTCATATCGATGCACTTAGAAGCGGTGGCGTCAACAAAGAAAAACTCTTTTTATTGGGCGAAGGCATACCCGACCCTTTCGGACAAGATATATCGGTTTACCGTTTTTGCCGCGATAAAATCATTGAAGAAATCGATAAACTCTTCCCTGATATAACGGTGCGCCGTTCCAATATGCAGTGCGATGCGCAAAAAATACATCGGCTTGAAGAAATTTGTTTTTCTTCCCCTTGGAGTGCTAATGCTCTTATTGAAAGCGAAAAAAACGGAACTGTATTTTTTGTTGCCGAAACAGGCGAAAATATTGCAGGATATATAGGCATTGATACCGCGCTTGATGAAGGGTATATTACCAACATTGCCGTTTTTCCCGAATTTCGCAAGAAGGGTGTCGGCTCAAAGCTTATTTCCCACACGGTAGAATATGCAAAAAATAACGGGCTTTCCTTTATTTCTCTGGAAGTGCGCGAATCCAATATAAACGCGCAGTCCCTTTATAAAAAATTCGGTTTTGTGGTTGAGGGCAGAAGAAAAAACTTCTACAAAGACCCCTCCGAAGATGCTTTGATTTTTACAAAGAGGTTTTAATATGATAATTTTAAGTATTGAATCATCCTGTGATGAAACTGCCGCCGCCGTGGTTTGCGGACGCAAAGTTTTATCAAGCGTTGTTAATACTCAAATTGAAGAACACAAAATATACGGCGGTGTTGTGCCCGAGATAGCTTCTCGCCGACACATTGAAAACATCAGCGCCGTTGTGGATAAAGCAATAACCGATGCGGGTATTACATATCGTGATATTGATGCGGTGGCTGTAACCCACGCGCCAGGACTTATCGGTGCTTTGCTTGTTGGTGTAAACTTTGCAAAGGGTCTTGCCTTTTCGCTTGGCGTACCGCTTATCCCTGTGCATCATTTGCGCTCTCACATAGCCGCAAACTATATAGCCCATCCCGATTTAGAGCCGCCGTTTTTATGCCTTTTAGTCTCGGGCGGCAACACGGTTTTGGCAGAGGTTACCGATTACACTTCTTTTAATATTATCGGTGCTACCAGAGATGATGCGGCGGGAGAATGCTTTGACAAAGCGGCAAGACAAATGGGGCTTTCATACCCGGGCGGTGTAACACTTGATAAAATCGCTACGGTGAGTGACCCCGAAAAATACCCGCTTCCGACCCCACGCTTAACGGGAAATGAATTTGATTTTAGTTTTTCGGGACTTAAAACCGCAGTTATAAATACTGTGCATAATGCTCGTCAAAAGGGTCAGGAAATAGATGTGCCCGTACTCGCGGCTACCCTCAGAGAAAAGGTTTGCGAAATACTAAAAAGCAAAACTTTTTCGGCGGCAGAAAAATACGGATATAAAAAAATCGTTTTGGCGGGTGGAGTATCGGCAAACAGTGAACTTCGCCGAGTATTTGCTGCCGAGTGCGAAAAAAGGCACTTTAATTTATACTTTCCTCCGTTGTCGCTTTGCGGTGATAACGCCGCTATGGTGGGTGCACAGGCAGTTTACGAATATAAGAAAGGCAACATTGCCGATATGTCGCTTAATGCCACGGCAACCTTACCCATAGATTACAAATATTAAAAGGTGAGAAAATGAGCAAAAAAATGTTTTTGATTGCCAATCCAAAATCAGGAAGGGCAAAGATAAAAAACGAACTTATGAATATTGTTGATATTTTTACACGCGGCGGATATACCGTTACTGTTTACCC
>JAZUSW010000152.1:0-2214 GCA_045606925.1 Acutalibacteraceae bacterium
TTATTTGCGGCACCACCGATACGGTTATGGAGGTTTTTGCATCAGGTGCAGTAAATAAGGGTAATATCACCGTTAAACTTGCAACGGCAGGTAGAATTTGTGTTATAACCGATAAACCCTATCCGGATCGCCACATTATCAATTACTCCCACATAAACGATGGTCTTTGGTATCCCGGAACCGCAACAAAATCGTGTGCCGCTTCATACAGATGGTATCGCGATACTTTTGGCGGTGATTATAAAGAACTGGATGCAGCAGCAGCCGAATTACCTATCGGTGCGGAAGGTCTTCGTTTCCACCCGTATTTAAACGGTGAATTAACACCTTATGCCGACCCGACTCTTTGCGGAAGTTTTACAGGGGTACGCGCTACACATACAAAAGCACATTTTACAAGAAGTGTACTCGAAGGTGTTGCTATGTCTTTGCTTGACAGCAAGCGCTACCTTGATTCCTTAGGCATTGAATACGACAGTGTGGCTACCGCAATCGGCGGCGGCACAAAGGGTAAACTTTGGCGTCAGATTACCGCCGATGTATTGGGAATTACCCTAAAAACCACCGAAAGCAGTGATTCTTCGCTCGGCTCAGCTATGCTTGCAGGTATTGCAACCGGTGTATTTAAAAATAGCGAAGAAGCTGTAAAAATGTGTGTTAAGCAAAAGGATATAACCTACCCCAACCCCGAAAACACAGCAAAATACGCCGAAATTTTCGAAGAATACAAGAAACTCCACGATGCATTAGCACCTATTTATAATGCAAGATAAGGAAATAATATGAATATACTTGTATGTATCCGCCAAGGGCGTGACGGTGAAATTAACCCGTTTGATGCCTGTGCTTATGAGGCGGCATTGCAGATTCCCGATGCTGATATTACAATTCTTAGCATGGGGCCCGAAAAAACAAAAGATTTTTTGCTCGGTCTTACCCGTCTTGGTGCCAAAAGGGCTATACTTTTAACCGATAAGGCATTTGCAGGTGCCGATACACTTGCAACCGCCTACACATTAGCACTTGCCGTTAAAAAAATTAATCCTGATTTGATTTTTTGCGGCAGACAAACCCTTGAGGGTGACACCGCTCAGGTGGGACCGATGTTAGCGGTTAAAACCGGGTATTCACTTATTACCAATGTTTTGGAAATTATCGGTTTGGGCGATTCTATCACCTGCAAAACCCGATACAAAGAAGCCGAAACGGCACATCTACCCGCTCTTATAACGGTTGAGCGGATTAACCAACTAAGACGCCCCTCCATCCGTTCAAGAATCGGTACGGTGGAAGTTTGGAGTGCTGACAGTATTTTGGCTGACAAAAACCGTTGCGGTCTTTTGGGCTCCCCTACCCGTGTAATCAAAACATACGAAAACGAAAGCGGGAAGCGTAAATGCGCCTTTATATCTCCCAATGAATTGCAAAGCATAATCGCAAATTCTTTGCATAAAAAAGAAATAAAGATTAAGACCTACGGTGAAAAGTTCGATAAATTAAAAAAGGTATTTATAGTTGGCTCTGAGCCCATGAGTTTTGCAAAAACTGTCAGCGATGACATAAAAGTGCTTGAAAAAACTGATGAAAATACTATTGCCGAGATAATTAAAAACGAACGGCCCTGCGCTGTTCTTTGGGCAAGTGACATTTGGAGTAAACGCACCGCCGCAAAGGTAGCGTCAATGCTTGATTTAGGTCTTTGCGCCGACTGTACTATGCTTGAAAGCGATGGCAAAAAGTTAATTATGTACCGCCCTGCTTTGTCGGGAAGCATTATTGCTAAAATTGAAAGCTTAACCTTTCCCGCTATGGCAACAGTAAGGACTACCGATGATAATGTCACCGATATTATTGTAACGGCGGGATACGGAGTTAAGGACTGTTTACCGAAAATAAAAGATTTTGCAAACAAAATCGGCGGTGAACTCGGCACTACGAGAAAAGCCGTTGATAATAACATATTGCCCTATGATATGCAGGTGGGGCTTACGGGTAAAACCGTTAGTCCTCCGATTTATATTGCGATAGGCGTAAGCGGCGCAGTACATCATATTGTTGGTATGCAACGCGCGGGAACGGTTATTGCAATCAATCCCGACCGAGATGCGCCTATATTTGAATATGCCGATTATGGAATTTTAGCAAATTTTGAAGATGTTTTTGAACAGTTATAAAATTAAAGACCGTGGAATTATCCACGGTCTTTTTATTACT
>JAZUSW010000153.1:0-5534 GCA_045606925.1 Acutalibacteraceae bacterium
ATGATGGATATTTGATGCACGGGGTCTTGTGTCGGCAAGAAATACGACACGACAGCGTGACCTGCCTCGTGATAGGAGGTTATCCATTTATCCTTTTCTTTTACAACATGGGATTTTTTCTCGGTACCCATAACAACCTTAATGGTTGCTTCTTCAATTTGCTCTTGGGTTATGGCTTTAAGTCCCTTACGGGCGGCAAGTAACGCCGCTTCGTTTAAAAGATTTTCAAGGTCGGCACCGGTAAAGCCCGCAGTTGATTGCGCTATTGTTTTAAGCGACACATCGGGACCTAAGGGTTTGCCGCGTGAATGCACCTTTAATATATCCTCCCTGCCCTAAACATCGGGATAATTAACGGTGATTTGTCTATCAAATCTACCGGGGCGCAAAAGTGCCTTATCAAGTATATCCGGGCGGTTGGTTGCCGCCATAACGATAACACCCTCGTTTGCACCAAAGCCGTCCATCTCAACAAGCAACTGGTTTAATGTTTGCTCACGCTCATCGTGGCCGCCGCCAAGACCGGCGCCGCGTTGACGGCCAACGGCATCTATTTCATCAATAAAGATAATCGCGGGTGATTCTTTTTTTGCCTCATCAAACAAATCTCTTACACGCGAAGCACCAACACCTACGAACATTTCAACAAAGTCAGAACCCGAAATGCTGAAAAACGGAACACCCGCCTCACCCGCTACGGCACGGGCCAACAAGGTTTTACCTGTACCGGGAGGGCCGACAAGCAATACGCCCTTAGGAATACGGGCGCCCAAATCGTTAAACTTTGTAGGCGCTTTTAAGAAATCAACTATTTCTTCCAGTTCCTGCTTCTCTTCATCGGCGCCTGCAACATCCGAAAATGTGGTTTTACGCTTATCATTGGCTTTCTTTGCCTTTGATTTACCAAAGCCCATTGTTTTATCGTTACCCATAGCGCCGTTCATACGCCGCATTATGAATATCCAGAATACAACCATAACCACAATTAAAATGGCGGTGGGCAGCAAATCCATTATCCAAGAGGCGCCGCTACCGCTTTTATAGTTAAACTTAATCATTAACTCGGGATTGGTTTCGCGGTTTTCGTTGTTTATCTGCTCAACTTTTTCTGCAACATCCTCGTAAAAAATACTGGGACTGGCAACAGTATAGCGGTATTTCTTTTCGGGCTCGGTGCGTTTTACATACCGAAGCTCACCGCTATAAAGGTTAAGCTCATACTCTGAAATCTGATTGGTGACAATCATATCAACGATTTCATAATACTTGGTCTCATCGGCTTTTTTGCCGCTGAAACTTGCAAAAGCTATTGCGCCTATTATGATGATGGGAATACATATATAGAGCAATATGCTTTTAATGTTTTTCTTCATTTGGTACATCCTTTCGCTGTGAATATATATTCTATTTACTATATACTTCGGTTTTCAAAACGCCGAGATAAGGTAAATTTCTATACTTTTCGTTATAATCGAGTCCATAACCGACTACAAACTCGTT
The DNA here is from genome assembly GCA_045606925.1 of Acutalibacteraceae bacterium. GTDB lineage: Bacteria > Bacillota > Clostridia > Oscillospirales > Acutalibacteraceae > SIG565. The sequence continues at coordinate 1,501 of JAZUSW010000153.1, forward strand.
AGGCACTACTGTGCCAACATAATCTGCCGAAATATCGGCCTTGCGGTTTTCGGGTTTATCTAAAAATGCACATATTTTAACACTGTTTGCATTTTTGCGCATTAAAATATCGGCTATGTACTTTAAAGACCTTCCTGTATCGAGTATATCCTCAACAATCAAAATATCATATCCATCGGGATTGATATCCAAGTCCTTTTTAAACTGGACAACGCCTGTGCTTTCGGCGCCCTTATAGGAAGATATAGACATAAAATCAATCTCTACATCCAATGTAATATTACGCATAATATCCGCCATAAATACTACCGCGCCCTTTAAAACGCTTACAAGAAGCACCTTTTTACCTGCATAATCGCGGGAAATCTCGGCGCCGAGCCGCGCACAAATTTCATCAATCTGCTCTTTTGTAAGCAATATCTTTTCAATATCTTTTTCCATTGACATTTTATCATCCCCAAAAACGAACCTAATATTTTTTTGAATTTATTACAAAAACTTCTTTTGTGTTACCGTCAACCTTTACCCGCTCTGCAACGCCGATGCCATACACCCAGACTATACCGTCTTTATCGCAAACAATCGGAACTGTTGAACGCTCAGGCTTTGGTATTTTCATTTCCATAAAAAGTTTTTTAAGGGACTTGGTAACACCGCGGTTTGCCAAACGGATTTTATCGTTGGGCAGGCGGGTTCTAACAGTCAGCGCTCCATTTATTTTACCACAGTCCAATGCATTTTTTAATAACAAACTGTTAATTTTTTCTATATTTTCTTTGACTATCTCGGTTTTATAGTGATAATCCGCTTTCTCGCTACCGTTATCCATATATAAAAGCCCGTTTTTAACCTCTGCTTTTATTTTACCCGGCAATACAGTAGCAGTAATTTCCCCTTTTGCCGTTTTGTAAAGCAACTCTAAATTAACGCTGTCAAGCTCGGCATTATACCTGTCCTTAAAATAGAGTTTTAACACTCTTTTGGCAACCGCGGGATGAAGTAAACCGAAATTATCTGTTTTAAGTAACCCGTTTGATACAATTTCCCTATATTCTTTTGTTGCCGCAAGTGAAATAAATTCATCATCTTCCTTTATATTCGCGCACATACGCGTTACGGTATTTTCAAACGAAGGATTAATTTGTTTTAGTGTGGTTACTACATTATGCCTTATTTTATTGCGGGTGTAATCATCGGTAAAATTGGTGCTGTCATTTACAAACTGCAAATTGTTTTCTTTGCAATACTGTTCTATCTCGGTTCTTGTGCAGTTTATAAGCGGTCGGATATAAATATCCCTGAGCGCAGGTATTCCGCAAAGTCCCGAAAGCGCAGCGCCGCGGGTAATATTAAAAATGAGCGTCTCTGCCGAATCACTGGCGGTATGTGCCGTTGCAATAACACCGCGACAGTTTTTTTGAAAAAAATCATATCGCACGTGCCGTGCGGCAAGTTCGATGCTCTCCCCTGTTTCTTTACTTATTTTAGATATATCAGCCGACTGCACAATTAACGGCACCTGCCATTTTTGACAAAGCGACCTTACAAACTGCTCATCTCTATTAGATTCTTCGCCCCTTAAATTATGATTTAAGTGCAGCGCAAAAACGCTGATACCAAGCGCATCTTTAAGCGACAGCATACAGTGCAACAGCGCAACCGAATCGGCACCGCCCGAAAGCGCCACAGTAACCGAATCGGTGTTTTTTAACATATCATAACGCTTTATCGTTTTAATTACTTTTTCTATCATTATCTGGTCACATCCGGGGATGCAAAGCGTGTAAACTGACCATCCCAATAAAGTTCAATGGTTCTTGATTCACCGTGACGGTTTTTAGCAACGATGCACTCTGCCTTATTCTCGTCACCCTTTTCATCATCGTCACCCTTTTCGCTATCGTAGTACTTTTCACGATAAAGAAACAAAACGATATCCGCATCCTGCTCGATTGAGCCCGATTCACGAAGGTCAGACAAAGCGGGACGGTGTGATTTACCCTTGGTCTCTGTACCACGGGAAAGCTGTGCACAAGCAATTATCGGTACCTTTAAATCCTTCGCCATTATTTTCAGGTTTCTTGTAATATCCGATACTTCTTGTACACGGTTTTCGGTTTTCTTTGCCGACTGCATAAGTCCCAAATAGTCTATAATTACAAGGTCAACCTTTTTCATACGCATAAGCTTTGCCTTCATCTCAGGCACAGTAATACCTGATGTTTCATCAAGGTAAATCTCGGCTTTTGAAAGGTCGGCACCCGCGTTACCGAGGCGTGTCCATTCTTCAGGTGACAACTCACCCGTGCGGAGTTTTGTGCTTTGTATAGACGCTTCGTTAGATAAAAGGCGCTGTGCCAACTGGTCGCGTGTCATTTCAAGCGAGAAAAAGCAAACCGTCTTTTTTGATTTTAGCGCAACATTACGCGCTATATTGAGCGCAAAGGATGTTTTACCCATACCGGGACGCGCACCTACGATAATTAAGTCTGATTTATTAAGACCTGTAATGACTTTATCAAGGTCACCGATACCTGTCGGGATTCCGATATAGTCACTTTTTGTTTCGGGGTCGGTAATCTTGGTTAATCTATCATAGGTTTCGGCTTCGATTACTTCCTTAATATGAGTAAGACCTTCAACCGTTCTACCCTGTCTTATAGAATAGATTTTTTCCTCCGCCGCATCTAAAAGTTTATCTGAATCGGTATAGTTTTCGGTTGCATCCTTAATAATGCCCTGTGCCGCTAAAATTAGCGAACGGGTGTAAAAACGCTCACGGATAATTGTAGCATAAGACATTACATTTGCGGCAGACGGCACCATTTGTACCAGTCGTGAAATATACTCTTTACCACCCGCTTCATCATAAACGCCGTCATCCTTTAACTTTTCAAGCAATGTAGCAAAATCTATACTGCGGCTAAGCTCGAACATTGATGACAATGTTTTATATATTTCCTTATGCTGCGGTATGTAAAAATGCTCAGGATACACAAAACCCGTTAAGCTGTTAAGGCACTGCGGGTCTATAAGAATTGAGCCAAGCAAAAACTGTTCTGCCTCGGGAGCATAAGGTAAGCGGTGCTCATCAAGATTAAAAATCGTTTTTTCTTCCATCTTCTTATTCCTTAACTTCTACTGTAAATTTCGCCTGGATACCTGTATAGAGTTTAATTTCGGCGGTATATTCGCCATAATTTTTAATATCGGCAACGCTTAACTTTTTGCGGTCGATATTTATGCCTGTAACACGGGTTACCTCGGCGGCGATTTCCTTTGAAGTTACGCTACCGAAAAGTTTACCGTTTGCACCCGCCTTTGCCTTTAAAGTGAATCTTTTTCCTTCAAGTTGAGCCGCTAAATTTTTTGCATTGGCGATTTCTTCGCTCTTGTGGTGTTGCTTTGCCGCTTCCCTGCTTTTAAGCTCCGACATAGCTGCCGAATCGGCCTCAACAGCCAATTTTTTAGGGAACAAAAAATTTCTTGCATATCCATCCGATGCGTTTATAAGTTCACCTTTTTTACCCTGACCTTTTACATCGGCCAACAAAATAACCTTCATTTATAATCACCTATCCTTTAAGTACTTATTAATTGCGTTTTGAACAAGCTCATTTGCATTTTCAAAATCGTTTGTATCAAGCGTACAGGCAGCCATTGTTTTATGACCGCCACCGCCTAAGCTTTCCATTATCAACTGTACATTAATCTCACCGTAAGAACGCGCCGAAACATTTATCTTATCGTTATTTTTAAACAATACGAATGTCGCTTTAACATCATTAACGCCGAGCAACTCATCAGCGGCCTGTGCCGATGCTATGCGCGTAAATTCGTTATCGTTTATGTTTACGGCTATTGCACATTCATTAAAACTGTAAGCCGAAGATATAACTTCGTATTTATTTTTATAAACTTCAAAAGAATCGCTGAACAGCTTTTTAACAGTTACGGGTTGGGCTAAACATTTACGCAGATAAGCCGCCGCCTCGTATGTTCTGACACCCGTGCCCAAAACAAAATTTTTAGTA
>JAZUSW010000154.1:0-2094 GCA_045606925.1 Acutalibacteraceae bacterium
TAATATGAAAATAATGCGTAGGATTTACAAAATTTATATTGTGTGCGCCGCGTTGCTCTAACTTGCGCATTATATCGGCTAACTCTTTAACAGTTATGGTTTTACCGTTTGCTCTATGGCTGATTTCAAAATTCTGACAATAGACACAACGAAGCGTACAACCGCTGAAAAATATAGTACCCGACCCGTTTTTGCCGCTAATACAGGGTTCTTCCCAAAAATGCAGGTCGGCTCGGGCAATTTTGGGTAGATACGGCATACCGCAAAAGCCGCCAATATTTTCACTTTCCGTCCTTATCGCACCGCACTGCCGTGGGCATAAATTACACTGATAGTTCATCTTTTTGCTCTGTTACAACAGGATAAATGATTCTTTTTGTAACCTTTAATCCATTATAGGTCATTTTAAACATTACCCTGCCTAAAAATTTATTTTCGCATTTGGAACACTTAAATTCGTTTATAAACCAATGATTGCGGTACCTGAATTTTTTCTTTGGCAGGGCCACACTGCCGCATTTATCACACAAAAATTCCAAATGCTGCGGCTTAATTTCTTTACTGTCAAGGCGCGATAAATAATAATTTTTAAACATAAGCTTTCTATAAAACTCGGGGTTTGCGGTATCCTTTATAAAAGGCGCAAAGCGCTCGGCATTATAGGTGCGCTTTAATATTTCGGCAGTTATCTTGCTATCATCAATAGCGGTATGCAAATCAAAATCTTCGGTGGAAATTTTAAGCATTTCGGCGGCATTTGACAGCGATACTTGGTTTACGATTTGCTCGCCCTTTAATTTCATTTCGCTTTGAAAATATTTTTGTAAATCAACATATTTACCGAGTTTAAAGGCGTTGCCATCATCCAAAAACAAACGCGTATTCTCCATTATGGCGAACAAATCGGAATTACTCCAGGTAAGCGTTATAAAATCGTTACCTGCCCACTCATTATAACACTTTACCGCATCGCCAAACGGGATGCCGCTAAGCATATCTTCACTTGTAATACCCGTAAGCGTTGCAAAACGGTTACTAACCTTTTTAGCAAAGGATGAGCGCACAATTTGTGAAAATTTACCTATTTCGCAAAAATCACTATCCAGTTTTACGGCACCGATTTGCAAAATTTGATTGACAAATCTACCGTGCTTTTTACAGTATGCGCTATCCCATTCCAAATCAAGAATTATATAATTCATTACCTGTTCTTTGACTCGTATTTCATACGAGCTTCCTTACCCAATATTCTTTTTCTAAGGCGGATGCTGTTTGGCGTGATTTCCACCAACTCATCCTCTTTGATAAATTCAAGCGACTGTTCAAGACTTAACACCGAATGCGGAGTTAAGCGTAACGCATCATCACTGCCGGCAGCACGGGTATTGGTCATTTGCTTTTTCTTGCAAACATTACAAACAATATCTTCGTTCTTGGGATTTTCACCCACTATCATACCCTCATAAACGGGTGTGCCCGGACCAATAAATAAACGGCCGCGGCTTTGTGTGTTGAATAGTCCATAGCCCGTTGATTCTCCATCTTCGTGAACAATAATAGAGCCGGAAGTTCTTGCTTCAATATCACCTTTATATTCTTCGTAGCTATTGAACACATGATTCATAATTCCGTTGCCGTTGGTATCGGTTAAGAACTGTGAACGGTAACCGAGCAGTCCTCTTGCGGGTATTAAAAATTCAAGGTGAGATGTTCCGCCATCCCTAACACCCATATTTTTAAGCTCTGCCTTGCGAGTACCTAAGCGCTCCATAACCGCACCTACATATTCTTCGGGAACTTCTATCATCAATAGTTCAATCGGCTCTAAAAGTTTTCCGTCTTTATCGCGTTTATAAATAACTGTTGGTGGCGACACTTGAAATTCGTAACCTTGGCGGCGCATGGTTTCAATAAGAATTGATAAATGCAACTCGCCGCGTCCCGACACCTTAAATGTATCGGCCGAATCGGTCTCTTCAACGCGCAAACTTACATTTGTTTCAACTTCTTTAAAAAGTCTATCACGGATATTACGCGAAGTTACAAACTTGCCCTCTTTACCTGCAAATGGCGAATTGTTTACCATAAAATTCA
>JAZUSW010000155.1:0-3991 GCA_045606925.1 Acutalibacteraceae bacterium
GCCACTTTTCAGGGCACATCGGACAAATGTATCGCCCTATTCAGTGTTGCTTCGGATAGGGTTTACAGGGTCACTCGGTCTCCCGAGCAACCGGTGAGCTCTTACCTCGCCTTTCCACCCTTACCGTGTAATCACGGCGGTATATCTCTGTTGCACTTTCCCTAAGGTCACCCTCGGCAGCCGTTAGCTGCTATCCTGTCCTGCGAAGCTCGGACTTTCCTCAGGCATAAGCAAACACTTACACCCGCAGCCGTTCAACTGACTCACAGGTGTATTTTAGCATAAAATATATAAGGTGTCAAAACAAAATTTGCCGCATATTATGTTATGGGTGATTTTTTTGGATAATATATTCTTTTTGGCGGCAAACTCTGCCGATGGTTTTTACAGTACATTTGATAAAAGTTACGATGCTGCTGACGGTTGGCGCGCTTACATAATAAAAGGAGGTCCGGGAACCGGCAAATCAACACTTATGAAAAAATTGGCTAAAAAAGCCGAAAGTAAAAATATTGCATATGAATTATGTCCTTGTTCTTCTGACCCCGATTCGCTTGATGCGGTGATTTTCCCCACATTAAAACGGGTGATAATGGACGGCACTGCGCCGCATATAGTTGAACCTAAGTGCCCCGGAGTATGCGAAGAAATCGTAAATTTAGGGCAATTCTGGGACGGCGAAAAACTTATACGCCACCGTGATGAAATTTTATCCCTTACCAACAAAAACAGTGGTTTGCACAAACTGGCAGCTATGTATATAAAAACTATGGGGTCGGTTTGTAAAAGCAATTTTTCATACGCATTGGCGGCTACAGATATTGAAAAATGCATAGATTTTGCAGTTAAAACGGCAGAAAAAAATATCCCTGTTAAAAATACAACGGGTAAAAAATGGGTGAGGTTTTTAGGTGGCATAACACCAAAAGGCGCATTATACTACACCGACACCATAAATAACTATAAAAATAAAATTGTTTTAACCGATAACTTTGGCGCGGTGTCAAGTATTATACTATCGGCGCTATCCGATATAGCTTTATCACGCGGATATGAAATAATTGTTATTAAAAATGCCCTTTTGCCAAATGATATAACCGACGCATTGCTTATACCCGAACTATCTATGTGTGTATGCCGAGAGTATCAAAACATTAAATTTGAGAGCAATACTCGCCGTATACATTACGGAAGATTTACCGATAAAGTGCGCCTTAACAACAATAAGCAAAAAATACAGTTCGGCAAAAAGATACACCGCCGTTTGCTCCAAAGCGCTACCGAAACTCTTGCCAACGCAAAATCAACACACGATGGGTTGGAAAAGTTCTATATTGATGCTATGGACTTTGATAAAATGAAGATATATTGTGATATATTTATAGATAAATTTTTCAAATAAAAAATCAACCGACAAATTTTTGTCGGTTGATTTTGCATTAGTTAATTTTTCCGTAAAGCGGAATTTCGGTATCGCGCTTAGGTTCCCTTACAACACCGCTTGTGGTTTGAACTGCTTTGTTTGGACGGGAATTTCTTCTTGCACCTTTTTCGCTGCTTATAACAACGCGTCTGCCCGAGCCCTCGCCAACTGAATGAGATGCAACGCCTTCTATTTCCTGTACGGCAGTATGAATTATGCGGCGTTCATACGGATTCATAGGTTCAAGTGTGCGGTTTCTACCTGTCCTTAACACCTGTGCTGACACACGGCGGGCAAGTGAAGTTAATGTTTGCTCGCGTCTTTCACGGTAGTTACCGATATTTAAGGTTACTTTATAATAACCGCTTGCGCTGTTTGCCGCAAGACTTGTTAAATATTGGAGTGAATCAAGTGTCTCACCACGGCGACCGATTACCACACCGAGTCCCTCACCTGAAAGGTAAAGCACTGCGCCATTCTCTTTTTCGGCAACCTTTATGGAAATATTTGTGCAACCAAGTTTTTCCAAAACGGTTGAAATATACTTAACTGCCTGTGCAGCCCTTGAATCCGGTGCTATCTCACTCGCATCAATAGCGGCTGCTTCCTGCTCGGATATAGTTTCAACCCTTTCTTTTTTCTCAACCTTTTGCTCGGCTTTAACAACCTTTTTTTCAATCTTCTTTTCTGTTTTTTGAGTTTTTTCCTTTTTAGGTTTTTCCGTCTTTTTCTCATCCGGTAAAGTTATATATGCCTTAACCTCGGCCTTTGCACCGCCAAAAAGACCAAGTGTTTTCTTTTTGGGTGTGGATAAAACATCATATTCTATATCTTCTTCATTATACTTTGTGCCCAAAAGTAAATCGCACAAATTGTTTTTTGCTTCTTCGTATGCTTCTTCTACTGTTGCACCGAATCCGATTGCTTCTTTAATCAAGTTGCTTCCTCCTGTTTTGATTACCGTCAGCGATTATCCGCTTGTATCATCATTATTAATAAGCGCATATTGTCGGTCCCTGCCGTAATGGACCAAAAACTCTTTTTTGCTAATGCACATATCAAGTCTATGTTACCACATTGCCGCACCTTTTGCAAGAGTTTTATGCTATTACATCTTTATATTTTTAATATAATATAAAAAAGCCACAAGATAAATCTTGCGGCTTTAAATTTTCTTATTTTATACTGCCGATTGATTTTTGCTCAATCTCGTAGCGGTTCAGAAGTGACTTGGCGCGTTCTCTCGCTATCATTTTATTGGGTCCGTAGAAATACTGAACACCCTCTTGAATAAGTGCCGAAACAAGACTTGAACAAGCCCAATAGAAACCAAGTCCGCAAGGCGCATTAAACGCGATAAATAAAGACATAAGCGGCATCAAAAGCATCATACCAGTCATGCTTGGTCCACCCGGATTTGATTTCTTTTGTGTGCGGATAGACAAAATGCTTCCCAACATTGCCGTACCAAACGCCAAGAAAGGAATTATCCAGTTAAGTTCAACCTTGGCAAGATTAAGCGCAAAATGGGGTTTGGATGTTAAATCAATACCAAAGAAATTAAAATTGATATTTTTTACTGCCGATAAAATCTCACTTGCCTGTGCCTCAAATCCTGCGGGAGCAACAAAATCAGGAGCGGTAATTTTTGCAATAACATCCAAGTCAAGTCGGATATTATTTTTAACCGTTATGCCCAACGCACCTGCAAGTTCTTGAACAGTAGCAGTATCAACCGTTGTTAAATAGGTGATGGGGCCCAATACAAGATAATAAATCGACATAAGGAATAAAAGGCGCACTATCATCGGTAAACATCCGCCCGACATAGAAACCTTTTCCTTAGTATAAAGCTCTTGCATGGCAGCATTGTACTTTTGCTTATCATCGCCGTATTTTTCTTTAATGGCATCAAGCTTGGGTTTTAATTTCATTTGTTGCATTGAAGATTTTTGGCTTTTTACGGTAAGGGGAATCATAATCAAATTGATTACCAAGGTAAAAACAAAAATCGCAACCGCAAAATTATTGCTGAAAATGCTCATTAAAAAGCGTAATACATACGAAAGTATATATTCGTTTATAAAATTAAATATAGCCATATTTTATTATCCTTTTCGTTTCTTTGGTGGTACGGGGTCATAACCGCCCTTGCAAAACGGGTTGCACCGAAGAATGCGCCATATGGTTAGCGCCGTACCTTTTATTGCACCGTGTACGCGTAACGCCTCTACTGCATAGTTTGAACAGGTTGGTGTAAATCTACAACAGCCGGGATGTAGTGGGGATATATTTTTTTGGTAAAATTTTACCAAACCTATCAGTGCTTTACTAATCATTATCGCTCCACATATTTAACGCCGTAAGGTGTTTTTTAAGTACCGCCGTAATATCCTGACTTTTGGCGCTTACAATCCTTGTCCTTGCAACCACAACAACATCACAACCGCCATTTATATTCGGCAAACACTCTCTGAACGCTGCAGTAATAATCCTTTTTGCGCGATTTCTAACAACTGCCGAGCCGATTTTTTTGCTGACAGTTATACCAAGGCGCACTTTATTATC
>JAZUSW010000156.1:0-9849 GCA_045606925.1 Acutalibacteraceae bacterium
ATACCATAAATGTAAATTTAATTCAATATATTTAGGATTTAGGGGTCAGGATTTAGGAATATGTAGGGGTGATTCACTTTTCGCCCGAAAAAACTATAATAAAACAAAAAACGGACAGTAAGGGGCGTACAATTAAGGACAGTTCTAAAATTTTTTCTTATCGCCCGATGTATTGCACCACAGGCTGCAATCAAAAAATCTAAGTAATTAGATTTATAAAACTAAACATATCCCCACCGAGCAATCGGTGGGGATTTTTGTATATCTTGAAAAAATTTTGTTTTGGTGCTATAATACAACTAAGGCGGTGAGTGTATGAAGAAAAGACTTTTGATTATTATAGCTATTGTCTTGGTGCCGATTTTATCGGCTATTGCGTATTTTTTTATTTGGGGCGGAAAACCACAAATTGATAATTTTGCTGACATATCTAGTGATTATGAGTGTATTGCCAATGTGGCACTAAATTATTATAACGAATTATCGGTCAAAGATGAATCTGTGCTGATATCTATCCGTGAAGACCATTTGTTAATATGGGATTTAGAAACTAATAATAAAACAAAAATAGACCTTAATGATGAACAAAAAGCCGCACTTGAAACCGTAAACAAAAAATTCAATTTTGGTTCTTTAAGAGTTTCAAAAGATACTGTGTTTTTTAAGCGTGACGAAACGGGATATTATGGACTTGTGTATTCAAAACATCCTATTGCCGCACTCTATAAAGCGGAGTTGCCGCAAGATGGTCGTGAATATCATAGAATAAACAGCCACTGGTACGAATGGGGCGTTTGGGGAATCTAAATTTTCCTCTTTTGCTGATAGCACCACAGGCTGCAATTAGTTTTGAGTTAGGTTAAGGGTTTTAGGTTCTCCTAACGAGTGGAAAATGTGCCGTACATTTTCCCTGCTTGCTACTGTATAAGACAAAATTAAAAGGAAGTACGAAAATTTCGTGCTTCCTTTTTTACTGTCCTTTAGAGTACAACCCGTAAATCTGTCCGTTTTTCTAATCCCTACATCCTAAATCCTATTCTATAATAGCAATAGATAAGTCTTTTAACTGTCCTGCATCAACATTACCGGGGGCACCCGACATAAGCTCAGCCGAGGTTGACACCTTCGGGAATGCGATAACATCGCGCAAATTATCGGCGCCGCACATAAGCATAATAAGGCGGTCAAGGCCGATACCCATACCGCCGTGTGGCGGTGCGCCAAAGCGGAACGCATCGGTCAAGAAACCGAATTTTGCGTGGGCTTCTTCGTCTGAAAGACCAAGCGCTTTGAACATTTTGTTTTGAAGCTCGGGGTCGGTTATACGAATAGAGCCGGAAGAAAGTTCTATGCCGTTAAGCACCAAGTCGTACGCCTTTGCAAATACCTTTTCGGGTGCGGTTTCAAGATATTGTATGCACTCGTCCAAGGGGGATGTAAAGGGGTGATGCATAGGATCCCAGTTGCCTGTTTCTTCGTTATATTCAAAGAACGGGAACTCGGTAATCCAAAGGAAGTTGAATTGGTCGGGAATAATATTCAAGCGGCGTGCAACGGTTTGGCGTAAAGCACCCAGTACCGATAAAACGGTCTTTTTACGGTCGGCCACGATAAGTACAACATCGCCCTTTTCGGCCCCTGTTGTTTTAATAATTTGCGCCATTTCTTCCTCACTCATAAATTTAGAGAAAGAGCAGTTCGGCTCATCTTCAACCCAACGGATAAAGGCAAGTCCCTTGGCGCCAATACCCTTGGCTTCTTCGGTTAATTTGTCAATTTCTTTACGGGTATAAACACTTGCGGCACCTTTTGCAGTAATAGCGCGTACCGTACCGCCGTTTTTTACGGTATCGGCAAACACACCAAAACCGCAATTCTCAACAATACCCGAAATATCAACGATTTTCATACCGTAACGGGTATCCGGTTTATCCGAGCCGTAGTTTTCCATCGCTTCGGTATAGGTTAATCGGGGCAAGGGAGTTGAAATATCAACATCAAGAACCTCTTTAAACAAGCGCTTGACAAAACCCTCTGCAATGGCGTAAACATCCTCGGGCTCAACAAAAGACATTTCAAGGTCAATTTGTGTAAATTCGGGTTGACGGTCGGCACGAAGGTCCTCATCGCGATAGCAACGGGCAAGTTGCATATAGCGGTCAAAGCCCGAAAGCATAAGCAACTGCTTATAAAGCTGAGGCGATTGCGGAAGTGCAAAGAAGCTGCCGGGATATACGCGGGAGGGCACCAAATAGTCACGCGCACCCTCGGGCGTGGATTTAATAAGGGTGGGTGTTTCGATTTCTATAAAACCGTTTTCATCAAAATAATCTCTTGTCACCTTGGTTATTTTGTGGCGCAGCATTATATTATTTTGAAGATTAGAACGGCGTAAATCTAAATAGCGATATTTAAGGCGCACATCTTCCTTAGTGTCGCAATCAGGTAAAATCTCAAACGGCGGTGTCTCGCTTTGTCCGAGAATTTTAAGAGAAGCAACCTCAATTTCTATTTCGCCTGTGGGTATTTCGCGGTTGATGGAAGAACGCTCTCGGACTTTACCCTCCGCCATAAGCACAAACTCACTTCTGACAGCAAACGCCTTATCAAAAACCGCTTTTTCCGTTGTATCGTCAAAGGCAAGCTGAACAATGCCTGTGCGGTCGCGCAAATCAATAAAAATAAGTGCACCAAGGTCGCGTTGGCGTTGCACCCAACCTGCTACTACAACGCGTTTGCCTATATCTTCACGGCGCAAAGTACCGCAATAATTGGTTCTTTTCATACCGTCCATACGGTCAAGTTTCATAACAATAACATCCTCTCTACAAAACCGAATCCGATAAATCGTCAAATGCGATTTTATTTACAATATCATAAAACTGTTCTACAAAATCGTTAAGGGTTATATCGTAGGTATCGCCCGTTCTCATATTTTTAATAACGAGTTTTCCGCTTTCTAATTCATTATCCCCGATAACGCAATTAAGTTTTGCACCGATTTTATCGGCATATTTCATTTGCGCTTTAAGTCCTCTGCCGTTTACATCGGTGAGTGCCTCAAAGCCCTCGGCACGAAGGGCTGTGCAAAGCTTTGTTGCGGCAATCCCCGCCTTTTCGCCCATAGGTGCAAAATAAATATCACAGGTGGATTTTTCGGGGAACTGGGCGCCATCTGCGGCGAGCACCATCATAAGCCGTTCAAGACCCATAGCAAAGCCAACTGCTTGTACTGCGGGACCGCCGAGCTCGGCTATAAGACCATCGTATCTACCGCCGCCGCAAACTGTTGACTGTGCGCCGATACTGTTTGACACAAACTCAAATACTGTTTTTGTATAGTAGTCAAGTCCGCGTACAATGTGCGGATTAACCTTAAATTCAAGCCCTGCGGCAGTAAGGTGTGACTTAACGGTTTCAAAATGCTCTTTACAGTCATCACACAAAAAGTCAAGCACAACGGGGGCACCCGCGGCAATCTCTTTGCAAATGGGAGATTTACAGTCAAGTATTCTCATCGGATTGCGCGAAAGTCTGTCAAGGCAGGTGCCGCAAAGCTCTCCTTTTCTGCTATCAAAGTACTCTTTAAGCGCTTTATGATATTCTTTACGGCAGGCAGGACAGCCGATAGAGTTGATTTCCAACGAAATATTTTTAATGCCGATTGTTTTAAGTATATGGTCGGCAAGACTTATTGCTTCGGCATCGGCGGCAGCGGCTGATGTGCCGAGACACTCAATACCAAATTGGTGGAACTCACGAAGGCGTCCCGCCTGAGGTTTTTCATAGCGGTAGCATCCGCCGATATAACACGCTTTAACAGGCAAAGTGCCGTTTACCAACGAGTGCTCGATGGAAGAACGAACAACACCTGCGGTAAATTCAGGACGCAAAGTTATTGAGCGGTCACCCTTATCCAAAAATGTGTACATTTCCTTTTGCACAACATCGGTAGTATCCCCCACACCGCGCGAGAAAACCTCGGTGTGTTCAAAAACAGGGATGCGGATTTCACGGTAACCGTAAAGAGAAGCAATATCCAAAAGGGTTTGTTCAAGATATTGCCATTTAAAACTATCCTCGGGTAAAACATCACCCGTGCCTTTTACAGCTTTTATAATTTCTGCCATTTTGTCTCCTATCTGCCGAGCATATTTTACGGCACAAATCCAGTCCCCGAAGGAACTGGATTTTGTTATCTATTTATTTCTTACAATATCGCGCCAATCAAGGTCGCCGCGTTCAAGACCGTGTATCAAAATCTCGGCTGTGGCGATGTTGGTTGCAACGGGAATGTTGTGTACATCGCAAAGGCGAAGCAAAACATTTTCATCCGGTTCGTTTGGTTTCGCACCTGATGGGTCGCGGAAGTACAGCAGCATATCAATTTCATCACAGCCAATTCGTGAGCCGATTTGTTGTGAGCCACCTTGTGCGCCGCTTAAAAATTTAACAATATTAAGTCCCGTAGCTTCCGAAACTAATTTGCCCGTAGTGCCGGTTGCAAGAAGAGTGTGGCGGCTTAAAATTCCGCAATAAGCGATGCAGAATTGAACCATTAATTCTTTCTTGGCGTCATGTGCTATAAGGGCTATGTTCATTTTTTTCACCACTCCTCAATTATTTGTAAATATATAATATCATAATTTTATAATATTTGTCAATTATTCAAGTACTGTATATGGGGGAATATCGCTCGTATTTTGACTACCTGCATAAAAATAACTGTCAAGCACGGCACGGGCAATAGAGGTAACAGTATATGTGGAAGCACCGTGTTCAAGCACAACCGAAATTGCAATTTCGGGGTTATCAAACGGGGCAAATGCAATAAATACACTGTGGTCTGTACCCGAATCGGTCTGCGAGGTACCCGTTTTACCGCCTACCTTTATGCCGTAATTACCAAATACGGTACTACCCGTACCATCCTCGGTAACCGAGAGCATACCTTCTTTAACCTGTGACAACATTGTGCTGTTAATATTAAACTCACCAAGCTTTTCGGGTGTGTTATCAATATAGGTTTTACTGTAATTATAAGAAACCACGCTATCGATAAGTGTTGCTTTATACCGTGTGCCGCCGTTTGCCAATGTACAGGTATAGGATGCCAGTTGAAGCGGTGTAAAGGCATTGAGTTGACCGATAGCAACCTGAATGGTATTACCGCTATCGCTTTCAAATTCGGTTAAAATACCCGCACTGTCATTAACCTCAACCCCTGTTTTAACACCCAGACCAAAGTTTTTATAGTATTCATTGAGTGTTTTAATACCTGTTCTGCGGCCCAGTTCAAAGAAGAAATAGTTGCAGGATTTTGCCAACGCATCTTTAAGTGACATTGTACCGTGGTAGTGCATACAGTTGGGCTTAAAATCAGTAAAGTAATCGTATGTTTTTTTACAAAAAATGGTTTCGCCGTATTCGTATTTTCCGTTTTCCATAGCCGCCAGTGCCACAAGCGGTTTTACGGTTGAACCAATGGGGTAAACACCCTGAAAAGCACGGTCTAACAAGGGCTTGTTTTTATCGTTTAAAAGATTATTATATTCTTTCGACATTGTCGCCATATCATAGCTCGGATAGTTTGCCGATGTCAGAATCGCACCAGAATTTATTTCCATAACAACAACCGAGCCACCGCTTACCGATGGATTTTGTTGTTTGAGATTTTCTATGGAAGAAGCAAGAACATCCTGCGTTAATTTTTGTAACGATTTATCAATGGTAAGCATAATGGTTTTGCCGGGAATGGGCTCCTTTGTAACAACCGAGTCAACCATTTTGCCGCCCATATCAAAGTAATAAACCATCTCACCGTCGGTGCCGCGAAGATGCTCTTCGGCATAAAGCTCAATACCGCTTTTACCGACACGGTCGTTATAGTTATACCCCTTTTCCTTATATTCCTCCCATTCTTCCTCGTAAATGGGGCCTGTTGTGCCTATAAGGTGCGGCATTAAATCAGAAATGGGATAATGCCGATAAGGTGTAACCTCTATCGAAACACCGCTGAATGCCATATGCTTTTCGGATATAACAAGCATAAGGGAATGGTCTATATCTTCCGCAAATGTATACGGCGCCGATACCGAAAACGCGGCTTTTTCCATTGAGTAACGAACACCCATTATTTTGCGTTGTTCTTCTGCTGTAAACGAGCCGAGTGAGTATTTTTCGGCAAGTCGTTTAAAGCATTGCTCAGCCGTTGTGTAATCGGCGACATTTAAAAATGCGCGAAGTTTGGCGGCACCCGCATCATCTTCGAATTCGTAAGGCGCCGTTTTTAAAAGCGGAAGCTTATCGGTATATTCGCTACCGTATTCTTCACAAAGGGTTATCAGCTCCAATATAAGCTCATTAAGAGAAGAGCGGTCAAGATAAGCGCTGCTAAAAACTATGTCGTAGCCATCGCGGTTTACTGCAATTTGTCGGCCGTTTCGGTCAAGAATTTCACCGCGCGCCGCGGGTAATACAACCTTTACCTCGGTAAGTCCCGATGAATTAGCGGCAAGTTGTTGTTTATCGATTACCTGCAGTGAAAAAATGCGCACCGAAAAAAGCACGATAACCGCCGCTAAGATAATGCACATAACAGTAATATATGGTTGTCTGTCTTTTTTAAAAGCCATTTTTTCACCGCCTTTTCAAATTAGATTTTTTTAATTAGTTTTCCCAAAAAGTAAAAAGGAATTATAAAGAGTGCCGAGTATACTGCCGAAGGCAACGAGTGCAAAAGGAGATATTCTGCGCCCTGTAATGCACCGTAATCGCCAATAAAAAACAGACCCTTTAAGAAAAAGTATATACCGCTTGAAATTCCGCTTAGTGCCACCGCCGAAAAAATATTGCGGTTAAGGTATTTTCTTAGCAAAACGCCCGAAAGCAATCCCACAAGTAATAGTATAACGGCATTAAAACAGTAGGAGCCGTTTGTAACTGCATCGGCAAAGATACCCGATAAAATACCTGCCGTAAAGCCCCACCATTCACCGAAATAAAATGCCACGGAAACGGTGGCGGCTAATGTCATAACAGGTACGGCATTACCTATTTTAAGGGTGAAAAACGGGTTATATGTCAGTAGATGTATTAAAATAAATACGGCAATATAGCAAGCCAGTTTAATGTAACCGCTGTTTTGTCTGTTCATTATTTGTCACCGCTTGAAGTTTTAAGATTGCTTTTGCCGTCAAAAGAAGTAATAATCATAACCTGTCTTATTTCGCCAAGGTTTACAAATGGTTCAATTTCGGCATAAAGCGAAGTTGTGTATTTCTCTTGCGATATATTTGTTATTTTACCTATAAGTATGCCGTTTGGGAAAACACCGCTACCCGATGTTACTATATAGTCACCAATAGCAACAAGTGAAGAGCGTTGTATGTTGTACATACCCGTAAGTCCGTTATTTGCCAAGTCAAGATTGCCCTTTATAACACCGTAATCGCGGGAGCGGCTGTCTATTGCACCAACTGCAATTGAGGCGTCAAGAATGGTTGTAACACGCGAAGTGGAAATACCCACTTCACTGATATAACCCACAAGGCCGGCATTCGTTATAACGGTGTCGTATTGTTTAACACCGTCAAGCGAACCGACATCCACCGTAAAACCGCCTGCAATATCGCCTGAGTCACGCGCAATAACCGATGCGGCGCAAAATTTAAAATCGGGATTTTTATCTTTTATTTCGAGATAATCCTTTAAAAACTCGTTTTCGGATTTAATTGTCTCATAATCGGCGATTTTTTGATTGAGTTGGTTGATTTCTTCGTCTTTTTCGGCGTTTTCTATAATGATTTTTTCATTATTTCTAAACTTTACAAAGAAGTCTTTAACTTCGCCCGAAACATCCGATGCAATTTTTTGAAACGGAGCCGCAATGGCACCCAAAATGCTTGATTGCGGCGAAATAAGACCGCCCGCAAGATTAGCAATGAGCGAAAAAACAACCAATAAAATAACTGCTGTAAGGGCAATTTTAAATTTTCGGCTTCTGAAAAAGAAACGCATCTTTTATTACATCCTTATCTAAATCTCTTGCCGCGTTTGAAGGTGTATGTATCAAATCCGCCGCCACCTTCAAGGCGTTTTAATGTTCCAAGCACTACGCAGTCAAGCGGGTTTGCCGCAACTGTTACGGGGGTGCCGGTGGTATCTGCTATATGCTGAGCAAAGCCGCGAAGTAAAGCACCACCGCCTGTAAGCGTTATGCCTCGGTCAACAATGTCGGCGGCAAGTTCGGGCGGAGTTTTTTCAAGGGTTGTTCGTATCGCTTCAACAATTTGCGATACAGGGTCAGCAAGTGCCTCTCTTACCTCGGCGGAAGTAACGATTACATTTTTGGGAAGACCGTCAATAATATTACGGCCCTTTATTTCAACGCTTTCTTCGTTATCATATGGAAGCACCGAGCCAATATCTATTTTTATTTTTTCGGCGGTGCGTTCACCTATCATAAGATTGTGCTTTTTGCGGATATAGTTTATGATTGCCTCGTCAAAGTCATCTCCCGCAATACGCACCGATTGAGCCGTAACTATATCGCCAAGTGAAATAACGGCAACCTCACTTGTACCGCCACCGATATCAACAACCATATTACCCGAAGCATCGCCTACCGTAAGTCCTGCACCAACGGCGGCCGCCATCGGCTCTTCCACCAAGTCTACATCGGTAGCACCCGCTAATTTTACAGCGTCATAAACGGCGCGGCTTTCAACCTCGGTAACACCTGCCGGAATACATATTACAACGCGTACACGAGAGAACATAGAACCCTTTAGCGCTTGTTTTATAAATCGTTTAAGCATTGCCGCAGTAACATCAAAGTCGGCAATAACGCCGTCCTTCAAAGGACGGACCGCTATAATTGAGCCGGGCGTCCTTCCTATCATTTCTTTGGCTTCGGTACCAACCGCACGAACCGCATCGTTTCTTACATCATATGCCACAACCGATGGCTCGCGCATTATAATACCTTTACCCTTTACACATACAAGTGTATTTGCGGTACCAAGGTCTATACCAATATCTCTTGTAAACATATTTTTCTCTCCTAAAAGTTATATTTTCGGAACAATAAAATCTATTGCTTTGTTTATGTTTTTGATTTCTATTTTATCGGTGCCAATGGCGTGTTCTCCGTCAAGCGTCCAGTCGGTGCCGTGTGAGCCGTGCACAGTCACGCTGCCGGTTTTAAAGAATTTAATTTTCTGATTGTCGTATTTTTTGCGGATTATACAGTCTAATATTTCTTGAAGCTCTATCAAATTATCGGGGTTTTCAATCAAAAGGATTTCAAAAAGACCATCATCAAGGTGTATATCCGACACATCAAGCTTTATAACTCCGCCCATAGAAACCGAGTTGGAAACCGAGCCGAAAATAAAATTGCCCTCAACGGTTTTATCTTCAAAAACAAATTTAAGGTAAGAAGGTTTAATCATACCCAGCGATTTAATTCCTTCAAAGAAATAGGCGGTTTGACCGATTGCATTTTTAATGTTTTGCGGCGCCGAGTAGGAAGCGGATGTAAACGCGCCGAAACAGGCGGTATAGGAAAAATATTTATCCCCGAAAAGACCTATATCAAGCGACTTGATTTCGCCGTTTAGGATATCCAGTGCCGCCTTTTTGGGCAAATGCGAAATTTTAAGACCGCTTGACCACTCGTTTAAGGTACCTGCGGGTATATAACCGAGCTTATAACGGTTTTTGTTTTGCATAAGTCCGTTTATAACCTCATTGAGCGTACCGTCACCACCGCAACAAACTATGGTATCATATTCATCGCCTAAATTAGCGGCGGCCAGGACAGCATCACCTTTACAAGCGGTGGGG
>JAZUSW010000157.1:0-5066 GCA_045606925.1 Acutalibacteraceae bacterium
TTCTCGCTTCTGCCGGTGCAGAAAAGATTAAGGTTATTAAGGCAGTTCGCGAAATCACCGGTCTTGGTCTTGCAGAAGCTAAGGCAATCGTTGATGGCGCTCCCAAAACCCTTAAAGAAGCTGCTTCTAAAGAAGAAGCTGAAGAAATCAAAGCTAAACTCACAGAGGTTGGCGCTACTGTTGAACTTAAGTAATTATAGATTAACAGCAATTAACCCGCACACAAAAGTGTGCGGGTTTTATTTTTAACCTTTTGCTTTTGCAAAAGGTTATTTTTTTTAGGTTGTCCGCATAAAATTTAATGGTGATGTTCAAATGGATAGGTTGTTGTTGTCTTTGCCGCCCAAAATAGCATCAGAAATAAACAATTTACCATATCAAATCAAAGACGGCGCCACCGAAATCCGACTTCGTTCAGGTGGTCAAATATGCATAATGTGCGGCAAAACACCGTATTTTTTGGTGACGGTGACAAGTCAAAAGGATATTAACGATACCGTAAAAATGCTTTGTAACAGCTCGTTATATGCTCACACAAGCGAGCTTAACAGTGGATATATCTCATTACCGTTTGGGCATAGAGCAGGTGTTGCGGGTAATTTCTCAGGTGAAAACTTATGTGAATTTTCTTCTCTTAATATAAGAATTGCGCATCAGATTATAGGTTCTGCGGCATTTTTGAACGATAAAATAAAGGGTGGGGTATTATTTGCAGGACCACCTGCAAGCGGTAAGACAACGCTGCTTCGTGATTTAATACGGGTTTTGTCAAAAGACAACAATCGGGTAGCGGTTGTGGATACTCGCGGAGAAATTTCGGCATTTTCGGGTGGCAACATATATAACGATTTGGGCCCGAATACCGATGTATTATTCGGAGTAGAAAAACCCAAGGGTATTGAAATAGCCCTTCGAACAATGTCTCCTCAATATATTGCTTTTGATGAAATAGGTGAAAAGGAGGAACTTGAAAAGGTGTTTCAATCGGTAAACGGTGGAGCCGAGATATTAACAACGGCGCATATAGGCGATGCAACACAGCTTATGCAAAGATTTGTTACGCGGCGTCTGATAGAAACAGGCGCAGTCAAAACGGTTGTTTTGTTAAACCGCAAACGCGACTGCAAAATAATTTACGGGAATGAGTTAACAAATGACAGTAGTAGGTAAATTAATAGGCGCCGCATTTATAACGATAGCGGCAACGTTGCTGGGATTTAGTTTGTCAAATAAATTGAAAATGCGGAGTGAAACACTTAATTGGTATTTGCAAAGCGTAAGGATTATATCAGACCGCATAAGGTATTCTTCATCAGAGCTCGAAAAAATAGTACTGGAATTACCCGCATACAAAGGTTATCTCGGGATACAATATCCCTTTTGTGTAAAAGCACAAAACGAGGCATTAAAAAGTGATGACGCGGCTTTAATCAATGAGTTTTTTTCACGGCTTGGTATGGGGGATGTAACCGAGCAAATCAATATTTGCACTATGTATGCAAGAGAGATTGAAGCAAGGTATAACGATGCACAAAAAGAGTACCAGGAAAAATCAAAACCCATAAAAAGTTTTGGTTTTCTTACGGGTCTTGGTGTTGCAATAATACTAATTTAAGCAAAAGTAAGAGGTGCCAATATGGATGTTGATTTTATTTTTAAGGTTGCGGCAATAGGTATAATTGTTACGGTACTGCATCAGGTGCTTGTGCGCTCGGGTCGTGAAGAACAGGCGATGTTGACTACACTTGCAGGGCTTGTTGTGGTGCTTTTAATGATTGTAAATGTAATAGGCGAACTGTTTGAAACGGTAAAAAATGTGTTTGGTCTTTAAAAATGGGGATTTTTGAAGGGTTAGGTATCTGCCTTATAGCAGTTATGCTATCGGTGGTTATCGGAAATTATAAAAAGGAATATGCAGTTGTAATAACCGTGGCAGTAGGTTGTATAATTTTGGTCAATGTAATATCTTCGCTATACACCCCCGCAAAAGAGTTTTTAGGTGTACTTAAAAGCACAGGGTTACAAAGCGGAAGATTTACGGTGGCGGTTAAGGTTTTGGCAATAGGTTACATAACACAGTTTATTGCCGATACTTGCCGAGATTTCGGGCAAAGCGCCGTTGCCGCCAAGGCAGAGCTCGTGGGCCGTGCGGCAATATTTGTAATAACAGTACCGTTACTTAATGAACTTTTCTCGGTGGTTACAACACTTATAAATTAGTGATGAAAAAAATAGTTGTTATATTAGCGTTGATTTTTATTTTCAGTATTCCCGTGTCGGCTACCGACATTTATAAGGAAACGGTGGATGAGGCGGATGTCGAGCAAATAGAGGATTTTTTACCCGATGAGGTAAAAGAGTTTTTTAAAAAGAACGAAATAGATATAACCGATGCGAAATGGAATGAAAATTTAACAGCCAAGAGCGTATTTTCTCATATATGGGCTTTTTTTCAAAGTGGCGGACATGCACCGTTCAGGGCGCTTTGCTCGATAATTGCCGTTATGATTTTAGCGGCGGCAACACGCGCTTTTACTTTGGAAAACAGTGAGCTTGGCGGCTCGCTTAATTTTATATTTTCACTTATTGTCAGTCTGACATTGGTCGATGGGGTAATCGGTATCATAAAGGCGGCGGTTGCGGCAATAAAGGGCACAGGCACCTTTATGCTGTCATTTGTTCCTATTTATTCGGGTATTATTTTACTCTCAGGCAAACCTACTGCCGCAGGGGTGGCGGGTGGACTTTTATTGTTAGCCGCCGAAATTATTGTTGAGATGGCCGCATTTGTTATAGTGCCGCTTATGTGCGCGTATTTTGGTTTGGGACTTTCTTCCTCGGTGTCGCCGCTTATTCGCGACAGTTCGCTGAGTGTGGCGGTAAAAAATGTTGCATTGTGGATATTGGCGCTGACATTTACGGCATTTGCAGGACTTTTATCACTGCAAACAACCCTTACTGCCGCCGCCGATACGGTGGGCGTTAAAACCGCCAAGTTTTTTGTGGCGTCCTTCGTTCCCGTGGCGGGTCCTGCGCTAAGCGAAGCGCTTACAACGGTTAGCGCATCAATGGACCTTATAAAAAGCTCGGTAGGACTTTATGCCGTTGTGGCAATAATTCTGATACTATTACCGCTGATTATTGAAATATTTTTATGGCGCGTTATGATAGTTTTTTCAAAGGCGGCGGCAAACATATTATCGGTTAACACAGCCGCCGTTTTAAAAGCGGTTGACAGTCTTTTGGCGCTTCTTTTAGGTATGATTTTATTTGTGGGAGCGCTTTTTATAATTTGTATTTCAGTACTTATAAAGAATGGATAAAAAATGGAAGCAATAAAACAAATTCTTATCGGATTTTCATCAGCAGCTATATTTATAGGCGCACTGACACAGCTTTATCCTTCGGGAAGCATCAATAAAACCGTAAAATACGCTATATCCTTGCTGTTTTTGTGTATTTGCGTTACTCTTTTTTCGGCGGTGGGCAAGGTAAAGATAAATTTAGATGTACCAACGCAAACTACACAAAGCCAATCGGTTACATCCGCCGCCGATGCTCAGGCAAGGTATTTATGCGGCGTGTTGCTCAGCGAAAACGGTATAAACTATAAAAAAATTGAGGTATCCACTAATATTAACGATTCGGGCAGCATATATATTAACAGTATAACGGTGTATACCGACTGTGAGGAAAACAGGGTCAAAGAAATTTTGCAAAAAGCGGTAGACTTAAAACAGGTGACGGTTGTATATGAACGATAAATTAAAGGCGGTTTTATCGCAACTAAAAAACGGAAAACTTATACTTGTTCTGGGTGTGGCGGGGGTTTTGCTTATTTTGTTATCAGGCATCATACCGGAAAAAGAGCAAACGCCTGCAAAAGAGGGAACATTCAATATAAACGAGTATAAAGAACAACTCGAAAAAGATGTGGAAGCATTGGTTAAGGATATAACATCTTGTCGCGCGACAGTCGTGATAACACTGGAAGGCGATGTTACATATAACTATGCCGATGAAACCAAGTTTTCCGATAACAGCCGAGATAGCGATACACTAACCGATAAGTCTACCGATTCTGAACAAAAGAGGGTTATAATAACCGATTCTTCGGGTAATGAAAACGCTCTTGTTGTAAATATGGAATTGCCTAAAATACGGGGCGTTGCCGTTGTTTATCACGGCGCAAACAATGCTGCGACCAACGAAAAAATTAAAAATTGCCTTATGGCAACATTATCGGTTACATCCAAAAGAATATATATTTCCGGAAAGGGAGGAAAATAAAATATGAAAAAAGGTAAGGTTTTTGGCAAAAGTCAGGTTGTACTGGCGGTGATGATTGTGGCGCTTGGTGCGGCGGTGTGGCTGAATTTACAGTATTCGCCGAATACAGATGAAAACAAGTATTTGGGTCAGGCCGAGTTTGTGGATAGCACCGAAAACGGAGAATCTCTTGAAACATCGGCAAACGGTGAGGACTATTTTACAAAAGCAAAGAAGGAACGCACCGAAACCCGCGCCGAGCTTAAAGAAGAACTTGCTGAGACCATAGCTAAGGCGGGGAATAATACCGAGGCAGTTAAAAGCGCTGTGGATAAAGCGGCATCAATAGCCGCAAGACAAACCGCAGAGGGTAATATTGAAACGCTGCTTAAAGCTAAAGGTTTTGAGCAATCTATTGCCATAATCGGCGACAACGATATAAATGTTGTTGTACGCGCCGAAACGCTTACCGCCGAGCAAACACTGCAAATTCAGGACATTGCAAAGGCGCAAAGCGGTTATGGAGTAGATAAAATTAAAATTCTTACAGTAAAATAGTTGAGTTTGTGACAAAATGTGGTATAATAGAGTTAATAAATACATCTTCTCTAAAATAAACGATGTTGAAACGGAGGATTTTAATATGTCAAATATGAACTTTTCGGGCGGCCTTGGTATAAATACTGATGTAATTGAAAAAATGGTAACCATAGCGGCACTTGAGGTTGAGGGCGTTGCGGATTTGCCAAACCGCAATCTTGATATTATGGGTGTTGTAAATGGGAATTCACCGCTTA
>JAZUSW010000158.1:0-10112 GCA_045606925.1 Acutalibacteraceae bacterium
CAAAGCGGTCTTAGGAAGACAATTTTCATTTTCAACTCCTTGGCTCACAGAACGACATGGCTACGATCCGACTTGCAATAACCGCACCGATTTCCATACGCTTAGCGGCATATCCGGGATGATAGATTTCATCAACAATACCTGTAGCCAAACCTATTTGGTTACCGTATGAAGAATAACCGGCAGCTGCAGTAGTAACAATTTTGCGTTGGGGTAATTTGCCCTTAATTGTTTCATTAACAGGTTTTAGCGGGTCGGCAGCACCGGTTACGCGCATAGCGCCGTAAACATATGCACGGCCTGAAAGCGGGTCGCGGATAGCACCACCGATACAGGTGGCGGCGCCACCAAAGGGCTCAATCTCGGTGGGATGGTTGTGTGTTTCATTCTTAAAGAGCAACAACCACGGCTCACTTTTACCGTCAACATCAATATCAATTTTAACTGTACAGGCGTTGATTTCTTCCGATTCATCAAGCTTGTCAAGTTTTCCGTGAGTTTTTAAATATTTAACCGCAACGGTTGCAATATCCATAAGGCAAATCGGTTTTGTGCGGCCAAGCTCTTTGCGTACGGCGATATACTCGTCATATGCTTTTTGTAAAAGCTCATCTTCAAATTTAACCGAATCGATAACGGTTAAAAATGTGGTATGGCGGCAGTGGTCCGACCAATATGTATCAATCATACGGATTTCGGTGATTGTGGGGTTACGGTTTTCGCTCTTGAAATAATCCTGACAAAATGCGATATCATCGGCATCCATTGCAAGACCGTAATCGCGAACGAACTGTTCAAGAGCCGCACGGTCTAAATCAATAAAACCGTCAAGTGTTTTAACAGTTGTGGGAATTTCATAGTTGGCTTTTAATGTTTCGTATTTTTCGAAACTGGCTTCCCTTGATTCCACAGGGTTTATAACATATTTCTTAATTTCGTTAATATCTTGCTCGGTAAGGTTTCCGTAAAGAGCATAAATCTTTGCAGTACGAACCAACGGTCTATCCTTGCAAGAAATAATTTGTATACACTGTGCAGCCGAATCGGCGCGTTGGTCAAACTGACCGGGCAAAAACTCAACCGCAAAGGCGGTAGCACCCGACAAATCAACCTCATCGGTTACTATATCAAGCTGTGGCTCCGAAAAAACGGTGCCCTTTGCATACTCGAATAATTCTTCTGTGATGTTTTCGGCATCGTAGCGGTTAATTACTCTGACATCGGTAAGGGCTTTAATACCAAGCAGTGTAGTAGCATCCGAGAGGAGTGCCTTTGCTTCGTGCGCGAGTTCTTTTTTCTTTTCAACATATACTCTGTAAACCATTTATTTCTCCTCCGCCTTTTTTAATGCCTTAGCACCAATATCATTACGCTTATATGCGTTCTCAAAGTGAATTTTTTCGGTAAGTTTGTATGCGTTATCAATGGCCTCTTTAAGTGTATTGCCAATAGCGGTAGCACCGAGCACTCGGCCACCGTTTGTCAGCAACTTGCCGTTTTCGTATTTTGCACCTGCAATATAAACATTATCGGCAATTTGCTTATCAATGGTCATTTCATAACCCTTTTCATATTTTTCGGGGTAACCTTTGGACGCCATAATTACGCAACACGCGTGGGCATCGCGGAATTTAACCTCGGTGTCCTTTAAAGTACCAAAGGTGGTTGCTTTCATTACTGTCAACAAATCGCTTTCAAGAAGCGGCAGCACAACCTGTGCTTCGGGGTCACCGAAACGGCAGTTATATTCGATTACCTTGGGACCTTTTTCGGTTATCATAAGTCCAAAATACAGGCAACCTTTAAAAGTTCTGCCTTCTTTATTCATAGCATCAATGGTAGGCAGGAAAATGGTTTCCATACATACTTTTGCTATATCGGGCGTGTAGTAGGGGTTGGGTGCTACTGTACCCATACCGCCTGTATTAAGCCCTGTATCGTTATCTCCTGCGCGTTTATGGTCCATAGAAGATACCATAGGTACAACAGTTTCACCATCGGTAAAGGAAAGCACCGATACCTCAGGGCCTGTCAAAAACTCTTCTATAACGATGCTGTCGCCACTCTTACCGAACATTTTATCCTGCATCATAGAAACAACGGCTTTTTTTGCTTCCTCGCGGGTGTTAGCAATTATAACACCCTTACCGAGTGCCAAGCCATCGGCTTTAATAACGGTAGGAATAGGGGCAGTATCCAAATATTTGAGCGCCGCCTCCATATCGGTAAATACTTCATACTCGGCAGTAGGAATAGAATATTTTTTCATAAGGTTTTTAGAGAAAACCTTACTGCCTTCAATTATTGCCGCGTTTGCCCTTGGACCGAAACAAGCGATGCCTTTTTCTTCAAGTGCATCAACACAACCTGCAACGAGCGGGTCATCGGGTGCTACAACGGCATAATCTATTTTGTTGTTTACCGCAAATTCGGCTATTTTTTCGGTATCGGTACCAACGATATTTACAAGTGTGGCATCGTTTATCATACCGCCGTTACCTGGGGCCGCAAAAATTTCGGTAATCTCTTTATTTTGCTTTAATTTTTTTATTATGGCGTGTTCTCTTCCGCCACCGCCAACAACTAAAATTTTCATAGGTAAAGTCCTTTATACTGTATTAATGGTGGAATAAGCGCATACCTGTAAATGCCATAGATATGCCGTATTTGTTGCAGGTATCAATTACTGCATCATCGCGGATAGAACCGCCCGGCTCGGCAATATACTTAACGCCGCTTTTCTTGGCGCGTTCGATATTATCACTAAATGGGAAGAAAGCATCTGAACCGAGCGCTACGCCGTCAATAGTATCAAGATAAGCGCGGATTTCGGCATCGGTCAGTGGCTCGGGCTGAGTTGTAAAGTACTTTTGCCAGTTGCCATCGGCGCAAACATCTTCTTCATTACGGTTAATATAACCGTCAATAACATTATCGCGGTCGGGTCTGCCCAAAGTATCTTTAAAGGGAAGAGCCAAAACCTTATCGTGCTGTCTGAGGAACCAAGTATCAGCTTTACTGCCTGCCAAACGAGTACAGTGGATACGCGACTGCTGTCCCGCACCTACGCCGATTGCCTGTCCGTCAACGGCAAAGCAAACCGAGTTGGATTGAGTGTATTTGAGTGTGATAAGTGAAATAATCAAATCGCGTACAGCGCTTTCAGGCATATCCTTATTGTCGGTTACTATATTAGAAAGCAATTCTTTGTTAATCTTAAAGTTGTTGCGACCCTGCTCGAATGTAATACCGTAAACCTGCTTGGTTTCAATGTCATGCGGTATATAATCGGGGTCGATTTTAACTATGTTGTAGTTGCCTTTTCTCTTTGTTTTTAAAATTTCGAGCGCTTCGGGTGTATAGCCGGGGGCAATAACACCGTCAGACACCTCTCTCTTAATCAAAAGCGCTGTTGTAACATCACAAACATCTGAAAGGGCTACCCAGTCGCCGAAAGAGCACATACGGTCGGTACCACGGGCTCTCGCATACGCCAACGCCAACGGGGAATCAACAAGACCTTCAATATCATCAACAAAGCACGCGTTTTTTAATTTTTCACTCATAGGTATACCAACGGCTGCGGATGTGGGGCTAACGTGCTTGAAAGAAGTAACTGCGGGAAGTCCCAATGCTTCTTTTAATTCTTTTACCAACTGCCAGGAGTTAAATGCATCAAGGAAGTTGATATAACCCGGTTTGCCCGAGAGAATCTCTATCGGCAGTTCGGTTCCGTCCGCCATATATATTTTAGAAGGTTTTTGGTTGGGGTTACAACCGTATTTAAGTTCAAATTCTTTCATTTCAGTTACTCCTTATTTATTCTTGTTTATGATAATTTCAGTCGGTTCGCTGCCATCAAGCGGAATGCAGCGTACAAACAAAGATACCTTATTGTCTTCATTTAAGTTGTTCCATACAAGGTCGGCTAATTCTTCGGCGGTGTTGGGCAGTGTAACCTCCTCGGGCTCACCGTAGAAAGAGGGAATGGGGTTGCCATCGCACTTGTAGGTGTGAATAAAATGACCGATACCGTTTTCGCCTTCTGCGTAGTCATAAAAGAATCTTTGACAGCAGTCAGGTCTGCCATTTGCCGATTTCAAAATAGAAAGTTTATAAACAAATGTATTCCTTGGGAAACAGTAATAGCAAATACCCGAAATTCTTGGGGTAAAGTTCGGTGCATCATCTTCAAACTCGCAGATGCTCAATGCTTGTTCAAAATTATCGGTTTTGCCAAGATTTTCAGGGTTGTTGATAAAATCAAAAATAGTGTTTGTCTGGTCGCCGTTAGTGATAATATCGATGTTTCCGCCCTTTGTGGTCAAATAGGGGTTATAAATAATAAGGTGTGGGTCAGAAAGTTTGCTTTCATCAAACGCTTTGGTACGCATACCACCGTCAAAGCGCTCAAATATACGGTTACGGCTATTCACACTTCTACCCATAATAAAATAGGCAATTAAAGCATTTTTGCCGTTTTCGGACTTGCCTATAACAATGCCGCGACCGGGATATGTATTTTCACTAAGTAATGTTTTTAAATCAAATAAAGCCATTTCTAAACCTTCCTTTATTGTATTAATTCTTTGCAAACTTTTTCTACCGACAGGGGCAGTATCTTCCACTCGGCTTCTTGCATAACGCGTTTTTGAAGTGCTTCGGGGGTGTCGTTTTCCAATATATCAACGGCCTTTTGCATTATGATTTCGCCGCCGTCGGGTATTTCATTAACAAAATGCACCGTAGCGCCCGTTACCTTAACGCCATACTCCAATGCTGCGGAGTGAACACGCAGTCCATAAAAACCCTTGCCGCAAAAAGAGGGGATTAAACTCGGGTGAACATTGATAATACGCTTAGGATAACGCTTTGTAAAGCTCTCGCTCAGTATCGACATAAAACCTGCAAGAACGATTATATCAATGTTATTGTCTTCGAGCACATTAACAATCTTTTCTTCAAAAACGGCTTGGTCCATATTGCAGTCCCTTTTAGTAATGACCGCAGTATCAATGCCGTTGGTTTTAGCGCGTGTAAGCGCGAAAGCATCGGCATTGTTGGATATAACAAGTTTTATCTCGCCGCTTTTAATGATACCCGATTTTTCGGCATCAATAAGCGCCTGTAAATTTGTTCCGCCGCCCGAAACGAGAACGGCAATATTTGCCTTTATCATAAGATTATTTTATCCTCCGACTCTACAATCTCACCGATTACATAGGCATCTTCACCATTAGCGGTAAGGATTTCGAGTGCTTTATTTACATCGGCTTTTGGTACTACAACACTCATACCAACGCCCATATTAAAGGTGTTGAACATATCTCTCTCAGGTATATTGCCAACCTTTGCAATAAGGGAGAATATCGGTAAAATTTTAACGGCTGATTTATCAATTTTAGCGCCGAGACCATCGGGAATACTTCTCGGAATGTTCTCGTAAAAGCCGCCGCCTGTGATATGGGAAATGCCCTTAACCTTTACTTCATTTAAAAGGGCAAGGATAGATTTAACATAAAGGCGTGTAGGGGTGAGCAAGGTGTCACCGATACTCTTGCCGCCAAGCTCTTCACAAGGTGATGTAATATCGGCATTTTCTATATCAAAAACCTTACGAACGAGCGAAAAGCCGTTTGAGTGTACGCCGCTTGAAGCAAGTGCTATTACAACATCGCCCGCTGTCATAGTTTTATTATCAATTATCTTGGATTTATCAACGATACCTGTGCAGTAACCTGCCAAATCGTAATCATCCTCAGGCATAAGACCGGGATGCTCAGCAGTTTCACCGCCGATAAGCGCACAGCCCGACTGCACACAGCCCTCGGCAACACCAGCTACAATGTCGGCAATTTTTTCGGGTATATTTTTGCCGCAAGCGATATAATCAAGGAAGAAAAGGGGTTTAGCACCACAGCAAATAATATCGTTTGCGCACATTGCAACACAGTCAATACCAATAGTGTCGTGTTTATCAAGAAGCTGGGCGAGTTTTATTTTTGTACCAACACCATCGGTACCTGCAACAAGGACCGGTTCTGTGATACCTGCGAGATTTAAACCAAAGCAACCGCCAAAACCGCCGACATCATCAAGACAATATTCGTTTTTGGTGCGGTTAATGTGCTTTTTCATAAGTTCGACTGCTTTATAACCGGCAGTAATATCAACGCCTGCTGCTGCATAAGCTTCAGATTTAGATTGCATACTCATAATATTATTCCTTTCCGTTCCAACAGTAAGTACAAAGATTTTCTTTATCAATGCCTATTGCTTTGATAATACCTTCAAGAGACTGGAATTCGAGTGATGCAAAATTAAGCTTTTTGCATATTGTCTCTCGAAGTTTTTTACCTCTGGTTGTATTTGAATCAATGTACTCATCAATATAATTTAGTCCTTCTTCGCCTTCAAGTTCAACTATTGTGCGGCGTGCGATTAGTTCCATATCACTGGTGGCTCTCGAAAAGCCAAGGTATTTACAGCCAAACATAATCGGAGGACAGGCCGAGCGCATATGAACCTCTTTTGCGCCGTTTTCATAAAGAAAATCAACAGTTTCTTTAAGTTGTGTACCGCGTACAATCGAGTCATCAACAAACAGTAATTTTTTGTTTTGTATTAAATCGTGAACAGGGATTTGCTTCATTTTAGCAACTCGCTCACGCTCGGCTTGATGGGTGGGTGTGAAACTGCGCGCCCAGGTAGGAGTGTACTTAATGAATGCACGTGCAAAGGGCTTACCGCTACCCGCTGAGTATCCTATCGCGTGTGGTGTGCCCGAATCGGGAACACCGCCAACATAGTCGATATCTTGGGCTAAGCCGCTTGATTTATCGTTTTCCGCCATAATCTGACCGTTGCGGTAGCGCATTATTTCAACATTAACACCTTCGTATGTGGCAGTGGGGAAACCGTAGTAGCTCCATAAAAATGCACATATCTTCTTTTTATTACCCGCAGGGGAAAGAACCGTTAATGTTTCATCAGAGATTTCTACTATTTCTGCGGGGCCGAGTTCTTTTATAATATCGTAGCCGAGTTTAAAACAGGCAAACGATTCAAAAGAAACACAGTGTCCGTTTTCGTTCTTACCTATGATGATTGGCAAACGGCCAAGGCGGTCACGCGCAGCTATAAGCGAGCCATCTTCCTTTAATATAAGGATAGAAGCGGTGCCGTCAATCACGCTTTGTGCAAATTTAATACCTTCTGTAAAAGATGTTTTTTGATTTATAAGTGCGGCGACAAGCTCGGTTGAGTTTATTTTACCCGCAGTCATAGCGTTAAAGTGACCGCCAAGCAATAAATACTTATTAATAAGTTCAAGCGAGTTATTGATAAGACCTACAACACAAATAGCATAGGTGCCGAGATTTGAGCGGATAAGTAACGGTTGCGGGTCATAATCACTGATGCAACCAATCGCTGAAGTGCCCTGCATTTCATCAAAAACATCATCAAATTTTGTTCTGAACGGTGAGTTTTGTATATTGTGAATCTCTCGTTGAAGGCCGAGTTCTCTATCATATACCGCCATACCGCCACGGCGTGTGCCTAAATGAGAATGGTAGTCGGTGCCGAAAAACACATCGGATACAGCACTTTCTTTACTGACTACTCCAAAGAATCCTCCCATGGTGCGCTCCTTTTAAGAAATTTTATGCAAAAAAGAGTTTAGAAAGGGTCATCGGGTCGATATACTCGCCATCTTTATATACGCGCATATTACCCGATGCAATTTCATCAATGAGCATTACGCTGCCATCTTTGTCATAACCGAACTCAAACTTAATATCGTAAAGAATAAGGCCTTTTTCTTTGAGGTCATCGGCTACAATCTTAGTGATTTTCTGGGTCATTTCCTTCATATCATCATATTGTTTTTCGGTCATAACGCCAAGGTCAACAAGACCGTCTTTTGTTACAAGCGGGTCGCCCTTTTCAT
This sequence comes from Acutalibacteraceae bacterium, assembly GCA_045606925.1. Taxonomy (GTDB): domain Bacteria; phylum Bacillota; class Clostridia; order Oscillospirales; family Acutalibacteraceae; genus SIG565. The sequence continues at coordinate 7,952 of JAZUSW010000158.1, forward strand.
CGTTTTTAAAGGTCATTTCAACATAAGCCGGTAAATCGGCGCCTTCTTCAATATAATCACTGTAACGGCGATAGAAGCTGCCAACTGCTTTATGGCGGCAAATAACTTCAAGACCCTTACCGAAAACCTTACCGGGAAGTACTTCCATCGTGGTGTCTTCAAGGTTAGCATTTACATAGTGGGTTTTAATACCTGCGGCATTAACCTTTTCAAAGAAATAAATAGACATACGAAGGTTAACATCACCCACGCCGTCGATAGTTAAACCTACCGAATTTTCACCCGGGTCAAACACGCCGTCTTTACCGGTGCAGTCATCCTTAAATTTAAGTAAATAGTTGCCATTTTCGAGTGCAAAAACATCCTTGGTTTTTCCTGTGTAAACAAGTTTCTTTTCCATTTTTATATATCTCCTTTAAAATTAAATACAAATTAGAGTTTTGACATTATGTCGGCATCTTTTTTAAGCACGGCTTCGGCCGAGTCTACTCGCATATCGTCAAGTTTTTTAGCAAGTGCAGTTTCTTGAACCGCTATAATTTGTGCTGCGAGAAGAGCCGCATTTGCACCGCCGTTTATCGCAACGGTAGCTACGGGTATACCGGAAGGCATCTGAACGGTGGAAAGCAAAGCATCCATACCGTCAAGATACTGACTCGCACACGGAATACCAATAACGGGTAATGTGGTATTTGCTGCAACGGCACCTGCTAAGTGAGCCGCCATACCAGCCGCGGCGATAATAACGCCATAGCCGTTTTTTCGGGCGTTCAGAGAAAAATCTCTTGCCTGCTCGGGTGTGCGGTGTGCCGAATAAATATTAACAGTATAGGGAATACCGAGTTCATCCAAAACAGCAGTAGCTTTTTTGATAATGGGCAAATCGCTGTCGCTACCCATAACAATACCAACTTTTTTCATATAAATCTCCTCACAAAAAAATATATAAGGACACACCTAATCTACCGATTAAACGGCGATTAAATGTGCCCAGACGGTCGGCTTAAAAATACAAATTTTCTGCTCCTTCGTGGTGCTCCACTTAATTTCCGTCAGTTACAGAAAACGAAAAAATTCGACAAATAAATTATATCATTTATAAAGGCAAGTGTCAAGAAAATACGCCACATTTAAGCGCTATTTTTAACGCGATGCCTTGGTCTCGCAATACATACAGCGATACACACCGTTTTCGCGGTCGGTAAGCTTAAAAATATGGTTGATTTCTTGCTCAGTAGTGGTTATACAACGCGGATTTTTGCACTTTATTACATTTGTTAATGTTTCGGGCATTTGCAAAGCGCGTTTTTCAACCAATTTGCCGTCCTTTATTATATTTACGGTAATATTCGGGTCAACATATCCGATAATTTCAAGATTAAGCGGTATGGCGGCATCGATTTTTATAATATCCTTCTTACCTTTTTTGAGGCTGACAACATTTTTAATAATTGCAACCGAGCAGTCGGCACCATCAAGACCTAAAAGCTCATAAAGGCGCATACCGCGACCTGCGGTAATGTGGTCGATAACATATCCGTTTTGAATAGAATCTATATTCATTTTGCCGCCTCCTCTAAAAGTTTAAGTATAAGCGCCATACGGATATATTTGCCGTTAAGCACCTGCTTGAAGTAACAGGCGCGCGGGTCATCATCTATGGCTACACTTATCTCGTTAACGCGCGGTAGGGGATGCATAATAGATAGGTCACTCTTTGCATTTTTTAGCTTTTTGGGCTCTAAAATGTAGGTATCTTTAAGACGCAGATAATCTTCTTCGTTAAAGAAGCGTTCGCGCTGTACCCTTGTCATATAAAGTATGTCAAGGTCGGCTATCGCATCTTCAAGAGACGGATTTTCTACATATTCAATATTGTTTTTATCAAGGATATCGTGTTTTACATAGCTTGGTAATTTAAGTTCTTCAGGGGAAATCAGCACAAACTTAATGCCGTTGTATCTTGATAATGCATTGATAAGAGAGTGCACAGTTCTGCCGAATTTAAGGTCACCGCAAAGACCTACTGTCAAACTATTAAATCTGCCCTTTTCTCTGTGAATTGTAAGTAAATCTGCAAGAGTTTGTGTAGGGTGATTGTGACCACCGTCACCTGCATTTATAACAGGAATTGTAGCATTTAATGATGCAACAAGTGGTG
>JAZUSW010000159.1:0-7107 GCA_045606925.1 Acutalibacteraceae bacterium
ACACATAAAAGATGATTCCAGCATTAGTTGGCATAGCGTGTTTTGATAAAAAGAAAAAACAGGTCTGTAAAACAGACCTGTTTGTTTTTCTTTGAATTTTGGTTATTCGCTGACTTTGTTTAAGCGGGTAACCAAAGCAGATTTTTTGTGAGCAGCTGTATTCTTATGAAGAATACCCTTAGCAGTTGCCTGGTCAATCTTCTTAACCGCAGCTTTTACTGCTTCGCCGGCATTTGCATCCTTGCTCTCGATAGCAGCATCCGCCTTCTTAACTGCTGTTCTGAGAGCCGAACGATAAGCCTTATTACGCTGATTGTTTGCCTCGCTTACGAGAACGCGTTTTTTTGCAGATTTAATATTAGGCATATTGTCGCACCTCCTCTAAAATACTCGCGTAAAGTTATATTACCACTTTTTATTTGTAAATGCAACACTTTTTTAATATTTTTTTAAAATAAACTAATAATAATGAAAAAGGTTCGGCGAAACTTTTTCATTATTATAGGTGTATTTTAGGTGATTAAATGTTTAATAGGACCGATTTAGCTGTTGAAATGCTAAAAAATGCCCCATCAATACCAAACGGTGTTACTAACCGCGAGATGTATCACGGCGATATTTGTGTTGCGCACACAGTAATACACGATAACAGCGGTGCTACTTTTATGGGTAAACCCATAGGCGACTATATAACCGTTACTCTGCCTGGCAATATAGAATCGATTACAGATCCCGCCGATGCCGAGAGTGTTATTGCCGAGCAAATCAACTCTCTTTTACCAAAAAACACAAAAAGCGTTTTGGTTTTGGGGCTTGGCAATCGTGATATAACGCCCGATGCATTGGGACCAAAAACGGCTGAGTGTATACTTGCGACAAGGCACATAAGCGAAGCGTTAGCCAACGAAATAGGGTTATCAAACCTTAAAAGCGTTGCGGTAATCTCTCCCGGTGTGCTTGGCCAAACAGGCATTGAAACAGGAGAAATACTATCGGCTGTTGTAAAGAAAATTAACCCCTCGGCAGTAATAGTTATCGATGCACTTGCCGCAAAGGGTGTAAAACGGCTTGGTGTTACGGTGCAGTTATCCAACACGGGAATAACCCCGGGCGCCGGAGTCGGTAATGCAAGGCAAGAAATAAACGAGCAAACCCTTGGTGTGCCGGTTATTGCTATTGGTATACCCACCGTTGTTGAAGCCGCAACGCTTATTTATGACCTTACCGAAAGACAACAAAATGAAATCTCCGATTTTGGCAAAATGATTGTGACACCAAGGGAAATCGATACCATTATCACCCATTCGGCACGGCTTTTAGGATTCTCGCTAAACAGAGCATTACAACCCGAAATAGATAGTGAAATACTTAGAGCATTAGTATAAAATCATCGTTTTATTCATAGTATAAAACGGTGGTTTAAGTGAAATTTCAAGGTGTTTTAACTTTATTTTTAGTTTTTGCGGCAACACTATACACGGTTGCCGATACCTCTTATAAATATATAAATTATAAATTTCCGTCCCTTACTGATGAAATATTTTCAAGCGTACAAAAAGATAATATTGAAGTACAAACCATGACTCCCGTAACCGATACGCCTACTAACCAGGAAAAACAAGAGACCGTGGAAAAGCAAGAAAATGTTTCTACGCCTGCCGTATCAAAATCCGATGCTGTGGGCAAGATAATCGACCGCGTCATTTCCCCCTACGGTGCTAATACTTCCTACAACAAGGTGTATTTAAAAAACAATACGGGTACAAATATTGATTTGGCATCATTGTTAAAGCAACCTTTAAATTTCAAAATTGAAAAAAACTCTAAGCCACAGGTGCTGATAGTGCATACTCACACCACCGAAAGTTATATGAGCGAACAACGCGATTACTATGTTGAAGAGGATATTGCACGCCGCACCGACACATCGAAAAATATGGCTTATATAGGTAATATTTTCGCCGAAAAACTTAAAGCGGCAGGAATAGGCGTTATACACGATAAAACCCTGCATGACCACCCTTCATACACAGGCAGTTACAACCGCTCAGCCGAAACAATCAAAAAACATCTTAAAGAAAATCCATCAATAAAAGTGGTTATAGATATTCATCGCGATGCTATCACTTCATCCGATAAAACAAAAACGCGCCCCGTTGTAAATATAAACGGGAAACGCGCGGCGCAGGTTATGCTTGTAATGGGCAGTCAAACAGGCGATATAACAAATTTTCCAAATTGGAAGCAAAATTTGAGTTTTGCGGTAAAATATCAACAAACATTGGAGGTTATGTATCCATCCCTTGCAAGAGCGATAACGCTGAACAGTGCAAAATACAACCAAAACTTAACGGTGGGCTCCATCCTTATCGAGATTGGAAGCGAAGCTAATACCTTTGAGGAAGCAACCAATGCGGCAAATTTTTCGGCTGATGCGCTTGTAAGTTTACTGAATACACAAAACTAATGAAATATAAAAAGATTTTTTGGAGAACGGTTAAAATAACCTCTATAATTCTTTTCAACATAATACTGCTGATATACGGCTTTTGTGTTGCATATAAAAACACCCGTTTAACCGCATACGGAGAGTACTGTGAAATAATCAGCTTTGAAAACGGAGAACTGCAATTTTTCGATTACAAAAGCAAAATGCCTGATTACTTTGAGTAATCAGGCATTTGTATTATTCTTCTATCGGTTCGGAGGATGTATTTTCATCTACAACTACAGCAGAGTTTACACGCAGTTGAATATGCGCATCAACATCAACACGCGAACCCACACCCGGTTCAATACCGATAACCGTATTAGCAGGTTTTTCAGCATCATAAACCTCTATAATGCTTATATTGTTATAATCGAAGCCCATCTTAATAAGCTCGAACTTTGCTTCATCGGCGGTCTTACCTGTTAAATCAGGCACTGCCACGGTACGCGGCCCCAAACTTAACACAATTTGGATATTTGTACCTTTCTTTACAGATTGGTCGCTTGTCGGATTTTGTTCAATTATATAACCGCGCGGATATTTATCGCTGAAATCTTTATCAATAACCTCAAATGTAAAATATGTTTTATAATCAACATTATCCACAACATCTGAATACTTTTTGCCGATTAAATCAGGCACCTGATAGAGATTATCGCCAATTTCCGTTGGTGGAACAATTTCATCGCCACCTGTTTGTGAGCTGACCGGCGGATTACTGCTGCTTGGAGATGATGACTGACCGCCGATATTTTCCTTCGGTGTGCCAAAAACAAAGTAGAGAACCAACGCCAATACAATTATCACAGTAGCGGTTACAGCCGATGCTATGACTGCATATTTTTTACCGCTTGATTCACTTTTAACCTTGGGCTCTTGCGGTTTAACATTATTAACTACCTGTGTGCGTGAAAAATCTTTTGTTACTGTTGCCGTGTTTGTTGATACGGGGGTTAATGAGATACGGAAACTATCCATATCCTGCGTGCGATTTTCGGGCATAATTTGTAAAGCATTTGCAAGTGCAGACAATACAAATTTAGGTAAATTTTCGGCATAACGGGCAGGAATTTCCATACTGTCGTTTGATATACGCTCAGTAACATCGGTGGGAGCCTTACCCATAAGAACACGGAAAAGCGTTGCCGCCATACCGTAAACATCGGTGTACTTGCCGTCCCTGCTTTCTATATCATATCCATACTGCTCAACCGCTGAATATCCGGGGAAGAGTTGTATGGTAAGATTGCTTTTTGACATCCTTGCAGGTCTGATACAAATACCTGTAAGTCGTAGTTTACCGTCACGGCCTACAATTATGGTCTCGGGTGAAATGCCGCGATGGATAATGCCCTGTTCGTGCAAGGCCGCTACCGTTGTTATAAGCGGTAAAAACAGGGGACGCGCCTGTTCCCATTTAAGATTACCGCCGTTTCTTATCAAAAACTCCCTAAGGGTAATACCCTGCACTGCTTTAAACACTGCATAGGCAGTACCGTTAGCTTCAAACACCTCAACCACTTCGAGCAAGGCAGGAGCACCCGCTATTTTGGATAATTTACGGTTAAGTTCGAGAAAATTCATTATACCCTCGTTAAAGGTAAACTCGTTACCCGAAACGATGGATACACTGCCATCGGTATTTCTGTTAGCCGCACCTTTCGGAAAATACTCTCTTATATTAACTATTGTATCGTTTGTGTTATCCCAACCGATATATGTAATGCCCTCACCGTTATTTTCGGTGGAACTTCCTACCAAATAACGTTCCTTTATCCAGGTGTGAGTTTGTAAAAATTCTTTATCGTTGCCTTGACGCGAATCGTAACCGCAGATAGAACAAACACTCTCTCCGCCGTTATCATTCATACAACCAAGACACAATCTTTCGGTATTTAACATAATTTTTCTCCTTTAAAAAAGAGTGATAAAATATTACGCTTTTCACATTATACCACAAAAATATATAAAAGTATAGTTTCTATTCTGTAACCTTTTTAGGTAGCGGTATCAGCTTACGAAAAACACAGGTGTGTTTTGGTGTTACCTTGCGGTCTTCGTGAAGAGAACCGAAAAACCAGTGATTATATTCGCACATCTCATCAATTTCTTCAAAAAAGCCGTTTAATTTATTAACATTTGCCGCCGAGCCGTTTCTGAGCAACATTGCGCTTTTTACCAATGATGGCGGTTCGTGGGTGATAATATAATCAACTCGGCACGACATCTCATCAAGATGCTTTGCCGCCTTTGTCATCTCTTTTGGCGAAGGCATTTCCTCTTTCCACCAAAGGCCGTTTTCTATACGCATATCCTTATCGGTGCTTTCCCCGCCGCCGAAGGTGAATATTTTATGGCCTTCTATTTCAAATGTCTCACCACGCATTAAATGTATCAAATTACCCTTAATTCTATGAATTTTTCCGCCCTTCCAATAGGTTTTACGGCATGATTTTATTAAATCGAGATTATCATGTGTGCCATCAATAAATGCAACGGTAAATTTACGGCTGCCAAGATAATCTATATACTCGCGTTCCTTTGCGCCGCCGTTCCAGAGATAACCGAAATCGCCGCAAACTATAAGCACATCACCTTTTTTCAGCTTAAACCACTCTCTATCATAAAGGCGTTCTTCGTCACCGTGCATATCTCCCGTTATATATATCAAACAAACACCTCCCGAAGTTCAATTTAGTTCTTCCCTTTTTTAATACTTTAATGTATAATATTTTTATACCGATTATACATAATAAAATGTTGAGGAAAGTTTATGAATAAAAAGTTCTTTAAATTTATTATATCATTTATATTATTATTTGCAATATTTTGTTGCACTATTTCGGCTGCTGCTTTTCAAATAAGCGGTTTTGAGCTTAATGCCGAAGGCGCTATGTTGGTATCCCTTGATACAGGTGAAGTGTTATACTCTAAAAACGCCGATAAAAAGATGTATCCCGCATCCATCACAAAACTGCTTGTTGCGACGGTTGTGCTTGATAATACCGATAATCTTGATAATGAAATTATCACCTACACCGAGGAAGCCAACAACGCCATTTTAGGCACGGGGGCTAGTGTTATCGGGCTTAAAATCGGTGAAGAATTGACCGTTCGCCAAGCGCTTTACTGTTTACTGATTTCTTCGGGTGGCGATGTTGCATACGCCATAGCACATCATTTTGGCGGGGATACCGATGGCTTTATGGATATGATGAACAAAAAAGCTACCGAAATAGGTATGCAGTATTCGAATTTTGGCAATCCCGTCGGTTTGCACGATGAAAACACCTACACTACACCGCGTGATGTATCCTTACTTGCAAAATATGTGTTGAAATATGATATAATACTTGAAATTACTTCCCTCGCGCGTTATCAACTACCAGCCACTAATATGTCGGGCATCAGATATCTTTCAACAACAAATTTCCTGATTGACCCTGCAACAAACTACTTTTATAAATATGCCAAGGGTTTGAAGACCGGTTTTACCGATGAAGCGGGTCGTTGTGTTGTAAGTACCGCATCTTATAACGGATATAATTATTTATGTATTGTTATGAAATGCAATTCCAAGGGCGGAGTGAGAAACGAGTTTTTAGACAGCAGTAACCTATACCGTTGGGCTTTTAATAATTTTGAGTTTAAATCGGTTTTGGATATAACAAAACCCGTTGCTGAAATACCGGTAGATTTATCGCTTGAAAGTGACTATATATCTCTTTATCCCGAAAAAAGCATTACGAGTATTTTACCCACAAAGGCCGATGAATCAACCATAACAATCAACACCCAACTAATCGCCGAGCGCGTTAAGGCGCCTGTAAAGGCAGGTACAATACTCGGTACCGCCGATATTTTATATGCAGGTGAAGTAATAGGCACGGTTAATCTCGTTTGCAAAGATGATATAAAACCTAATTTGTTTTTACAAATCGGTACGGTGGTTAAAGGTATTTTTTCCTCCACTGCTTTTAAAATTATTTTGGGCATTATCGGTCTTGGCATTTTGATTTTTGTGGGTATTTGTATTTATCTGAACACCCATAACAAAAAGCGCAGAAAGGTTAAATATATACCTTATAATAAACATAAGAAATAAAAAAGGGCTGAAAGGGGTGCCTTCCATAAAGCAGGTTTTACCTGCCGATAAGAAATTAAACTTGTAGGGGCGTTCTGTGAACGCCCGCGGGCGAACGCAGTTCGCCCCTACGGAAAAGGACAGAGAACATGAAAATTCTCTGTCCTTTTTTCACACGCCTTGCAGGCAAGGTATAGTGTGTTACACCTTATAGGTGTACTGTCGGGAGATAAAATAGCCTTCTCCTGTGGGGGAAGGCTTATTTTGTGCGCCCTGAAAGTCTGTCTATTTTTCCTGACAAGCACTGCTTTTGTGGACACAGAAGCAAAGCCCCGCGCGTGGCGGGGCGAATAATTAAGGTTTTTTTGCAACTTTTTTCAATCGATCAACAAGAACTTCATAACGGATATCCGAACGCAAAACGGCAGCTTCATCATCGTTTGACAACCATTCAAGCATAGATTGAGAACGGTTGCCTTCGGCCTCCATGATCCAGCCGCCACTTGAGTACCCGCGAAGAATGGGCGAGGTA
>JAZUSW010000160.1:0-2749 GCA_045606925.1 Acutalibacteraceae bacterium
GTGCTTGATATGGGTGAGCCGGTTAAGATAACAACACTTGCCGAAAATCTTATCCGCCTTTACGGGTACGAGCCGTATACCGAAATGCCTATTAAATTTGTGGGACTTCGCCCCGGTGAAAAATTGTTTGAGGAGTTATTGATGTCCGAGGAAGGACTGCAATCAACCGCAAACAAGAAAATATTTATCGGCAAACAAATAGAGATAAATATTCCCGATTTTGAAAAGAAACTGGAAGCCATCGGTAAAAGTGCCGGCAAAAACGATAAAAAGACAACGGTACAACTTTTGCACGAAATAGTTCCTACTTTTTCAAACAGTAAACAGGATAATTAGTATGATAAAAACTGATATTCACAAAGTGAACCGTGAAGGTTCACTTTGTTTTATAACATTTCCGATTTTTGAAAAATTCCCCGAAGTGCGCCACGCATTCACCACTCGCCACGGCGGTGTCAGCGAAGGATACTTCGGCAAAATGAATCTAAGCTTTAACACGGGCGATGAGCGTGATACGGTAAAACAAAATTATGGTATTATGTGTCGGGCGCTCGGTATCGATGAAAAAACAATAGTGTTAAGCCGCCAAACCCATACCGCTAATGTTTTGGCAGTGGGCAAAGAGCATCTTGGAACGGGCATATTTAAAGACTTTGACTATAACGATATTGATGCCCTTATAACAAATCAACCGGGTGTTACATTGGTTACACACAGTGCCGATTGTTGCATATTGGCGTTTTATGACCCGATAAATCGCGTTATAGCTTCTGCCCACGCAGGATGGCGCGGCACGGTGGCGGAAATCGGCAAGGCAACGGTTGAAAAAATGACCGAGCAGTACGGTACAAAACCCGCCGATATTATTGCGGCATTGGCGCCTTCAATCGGTCCGTGCTGCTATGAGGTGGACACACCTGTTTATAACGAGTTTTTAAAGCTTAGATATCTTGATTTGCCGCAAATTTTTAAGGATAAAGGCGGCGGCAAATATATGTTGAACCTTTGGCAAGCAAATCGGCAAATTTTAATGCATAGCGGCATTTTACCGGAGAATATTGAAATTACCGATGTATGCACAAACTGTCAAAGTGAGCATTTTCACTCGCATAGAGCTACCGGTGGCAAACGCGGTGTGAATGGGTTAATAATGCAATTAACAGGAGATTAAAATGAAAAGAAAGACAAAAATTATTATCAGTTTGTGTTTGGTGGCAGCCATAGTTTTAGGTTTTGCCATAACGATAGGTGTGTTGAGGGCGCCTAAAAAGATAAGGGTTGGCGTTTTGAAGGGTGAGCCGATGGCATACCAAGCTCTTGACGGGCGCTGGACGGGATACGATGTGGATTTTGCAAAAAAGCTTTTTACCGAACTTGAGTATGCAGAGATTGAGTTTGTAGAGGTTACTGCTGTAAACAGGGAGCAGATGCTGGAAAAAGGCGAGATAGATTGCTATATGTCGGGCACCGACTTTGTTTATACCGAGGGCGCGATATATACATCTGAGTATATAGAGTCTAAACAGGTGTTTTTCTACAGCAAGGAATGGGGCGCAGAGATAACAAAACCCGAAGATATTAAAGGCGCGCGCGTAGGTGTTTTATATGACAGCGAAAACCTTACAACAGTTGCAGAATATACCGACCTTGAAAATATACTTGAATTTAAAAATTTTGACCAGATGGTAGGCGACCTTCAAATTGGGCTCATACATGTTGCGGTTGTGGATTATGCTTATGCCAGTTTGCTTGTAAAAGAAAACGCCGAGTTTAAAGATTATGAAATAGGCATAATTTATGATTCGAGCCCGCACGCGATTTTCCTGCCCGAAAAGAAGCATAAATTACAAGAAAAAATCAACCAAAAAATAGAGGAATATAAAGAGCAAAAGTACTTTAAAACCCTACAAGAGAAATATTTTATAGAAAATTTTTATTATTAAAGGAATAACGCGCGGCCCTAAACATACGGGTTTGCGCGTTGTTTTTATAATTTTTTAAAATTTTTTGCAAAAAACACTTTACAACTTTAGCTTAATAAAGTATAATAGGAGCATCAACAACGGCAAATGCCGAAAGGAGTAATTTATAATGAAAAAAATATTAGCATTAGTTTTAGCACTTTTAATGGTTGCTTGCTGCTTTGCAGGTTGCGGCAAAGCCCAGGAAACAATAGTTGTAGGATACACAATTTATGCGCCTATGAATTATGAAGAAAACGGTGAGCTTATCGGATTCGATACCGACCTTGCAAAAGCAGTTTTCGAAAATCTTGGTTATAAGGTAATTTTCCAAAAAATCGAGTGGGCGGATAAGTACACCGATTTAAATTCAGGAACTATTGATTGTATCTGGAACGGATTTACCTGTAACTCGGCTGATGATGACGGAATTGCCCGTGCAGAAAAGGTAGATTTTTCATATAAATATATGGAAAACCGTCAGGTAGTAGTTGTTAAAAAAGATTCGGGAGTTGCTACTGCCGCCGACCTTAAAGGTAAGAACGGTGCAGCCGAAAGCGGTTCTGCGGGTGAAACCTATGCAAAAGAGTTCGAAGGCGTTAACATTAAAGGATTCCTTGCACAAACCGATTGTCTTATGGAAGTAAAATCGGGCACACGCGATTTTGCGGTGTTGGATGCTCAACTTGCTAAGAGTTACTGCGGCAAGGGCGACTATGAAAATCTTATGATAGTAGAAGACCTTTCAAGCGATGTAGAATTTTATGCTATCGGCTTTGAAAAGGGTA
>JAZUSW010000161.1:0-9320 GCA_045606925.1 Acutalibacteraceae bacterium
AAATGCGAAACTTGCAATAAAAACAGAAGAGAGAGTAACGCGGTTACAAAATTCCGTGAAGCTCTCTCTTTTTCTGCTTTTTTAGTGATATTCTTTGCTTTCGCAAAGAGTGATATTATTGCTACCGCAATAGTGATATTGAAGCCTTGCGGCTTCAGTGGTATTCTATTCGCCCTGAAACTCGCGAAGCGAATAACACTCGGCGTAAGCCGAATATCACTGCGTAGCAATATCACTCGCCAAAGGCGAATAGAACTGGCGTGATACTCCTTTAAGAGTATCACGCCAATTGTCCGTACTCCTTTTGATTTTGCGGCAGGTAAAACCTGCTTTATGGTAGGTGCCCCTTTGACTTCTCTTGCTTCTTATGGATAATACGGGTTGGGCTTAAACAGTAATACAATTAAATCTATCGCAATTCCAAAGCAAAACAAACCCAATGTAAAAATATAAACTATGCCGAGAAGGATTTTTCCTTCATAAAACTTATGTGCGCCCAAAAATCCAAGAAACAGGCACAGGAAAAATGAAACCCATTTGTTTTTTGCCACTTTTATCTCCCTTAATATTAAGAACTTACCGCTTTTTATTGCGAATCACGATTAGTATTACCGCAATTATAACTGTTAATACTGCGGCGGCGAGAACATAGTATGCCGTTATTTCTTTTTTTGGTTTTATTTCATTATCGGTCAATATTTGCTCGGGCTCTGATACCGACGGTTTTTGCCCGGCTTCAAGTTCGGCATATGTCATAACATTTTCGAACATATCGCCGCCTTTTATATCGGCGCCCAAGGATACGGTAAAACCGGTTGTTTCATTATTTGGGGCGGCAAATGCACAAATCGGAAGAACAAACAAAGAAAGCAAAACAATGCAAATGATTTTTTTAATCATTTTTATCCCTACCAACTAAATTATTTATCCAAATTCCCTTTTTAATAAGTATATATCCCACTATGCATTTTATGAACTCTATCGACTGAACCACTATATAAAGCGGAACTATCGGTATTGCCGTAAAGTTTGCCAAAACAAACGCCGTAGGCACACATACGCCCCAGGTTACTGCGCTGTCAAATAAAAATGTGACCAGCGTTCTTCCGCCTGAACGGATTGTGAAATAACAATCGTGTGCAAAGGAATACATAGGCATAAATACTGCAAAAACCAACAAGAGTTTTGTGGCAAGGATTTTAACCTCGGGCTCGGTTTTATATATGTGCGGAATTATGGGAGAGAGCGCCGCCATTACACCGCCGACAACCGTACAAGCCACCACCGTTGCGAAGATAAGTCGCCATACCGTTTGCTTTGCCTTTTCTATTTTACCTGCACCGAGATACTGGCCTACCATAATTGCTATTGCGCTACCCATCGATATAAACACAACATTAAACAGATTGTTTACATTGGAAGCAATATTGGCGGCGGCAACAACATGTATTCCCCTTACCGAGTAGCATTGTAAAAGCATAGCCATACCTGCCGACCATAAAAACTCATTAACAAGCAGCGGCAAACCTCTTTTGCAAACATCGGTAATAAGCGTTCTCGGTATATAAAAGCTTTTGTAAATACCGCTTATAAATGTAAACTCTTTTTTTCGGCAATGGGTTGCTATAACAATTACAGTCAGTTCGACAAAGCGGGAAAGCACTGTTGCTATTGCCGCACCTACAACGCCAAGTCGCGGGAAACCGAATTTGCCGAAAATCAGCAACCAGTTGAACACAAGGTTTACGCCTATTGCGATAATACTTGATACCATTGGCAATGTTGTTTCGCCCATTTCTCGTAGTGTACTTGCATACACCTGTGCCAAAGCAAAAGGCAAAAGACCTACAAGCATTATTTTTAAATAGTTGGCGGCGTGATTAAGGGTTATTTCCACAACATCGGGGGCTGTATCCTTTGCCAAATAAAAACCTATAAGTTGTTGTGGAAATTTTAAAAACACTATAAGCGCCAATACGAACATAGCGGCGGCAATAATAAGCTTTATCCTGAAGCAGTGCGCTACACCCTTATCATCTTTGGCGCCTGCATACTGGGTGGAAAATATACCCGCGCCCGAGAGTCCGCCAAAAATACATAGGTTGTACACAAACAACAGTTGATTTATTATGGCAACCGCCGACATTTCAAGCGTGCCGATGCGCCCTACCATAACATTATCGAGCAAACTTACAACATTGGTTATGGTGTTTTGCACAATCATCGGCAAAACAATGGCTGTAACACGCCCGTAAAAAACGCTGTCACCTATTAAATTATCCTTTAATTTGCTATTTATCTTGAACATTAAAAAATCCTTACTTCATAGTTAGCGATATACGCTTTTTGGTTAAATCAACGCTTAAAATTTTCACATTTACAACATCGCCTACCGATAAAACTTCACTTGGGTGGCGAATAAATCTATCGCAAATCTGAGAAATGTGCACAAGACCGTCCTGATGCACACCTATATCAACAAAAGCGCCAAAATCTATTACATTTCGTACCGTTCCTTTAAGCTCCATACCTGCTTTCAGGTCCTCCATTGATAAAACATCGGTACGAAGAAGCGGTGGGGGTAATTCATCTCTTGGGTCTCTGCCCGGTTTTACAAGTTCCTTAACGATATCAAGTAATGTCGGCACACCTATACCCAGTTTTTCTGCCACGGCTTCGGCGGCGGTTACGCTTAGCTTTATCTCCAAATCATCGATTCTTTTATTTTTAAGGTCATCCATCGTATATCCGAAATGAGACAACAGTTTTTTAGCCGCATCGTAAGACTCGGGGTGAACGCCTGTATTATCAAGCGGATTTTCAGCACCGGGCAAACGCAAAAATCCTGCACATTGCTCATATGCCTTAGGCCCTAATTTTGCCACCTTTTTAAGCTCGGAAATTGATTTAAATCCGCCGTTTTCTTCCCTGTATGCCACGATATTTTTGCATACTGTACCTGATAGGCCCGATATGTGAGAAAGCAGCGACACCGAAGCAGTATTAAGGTCGGCGCCCACACTGTTTACACAGTCCTCAACGACACCGTCAAGGGCGTTTTCGAGTTCCCGTTTCGGCATATCGTGTTGATATTGTCCGACACCTATCGCCTTGGGCTCGATTTTTACAAGCTCGGCAAGTGGGTCCTGAAGCCGCCTTGCTATCGATACTGCGCTACGCAGTGTTAAATCAAAATCAGGCATTTCTTCGGCGGCGAGTTTGGAGGCCGAGTAAACAGAAGCACCTGCCTCATTTACCACCATATAACTTATTTTTTTACCCAACACCGATATAACATCCACCGTAAACATCTCGGTTTCCTTTGATGCGGTGCCGTTACCGATAGCAATTATATCTACACCGTGTTTTTTAATTAAATCGGTTAAAACCTGCTTTGATTTCTCTACCTGTGCGGCGGAATGTGTCGGGTAAATCACGGCGGTGTCAAGTATTTTGCCGTTGCCGTCAACCACCGCCACCTTACAGCCCGTACGGTATCCGGGGTCAAGACCTATTGTAACTTTATTTTTAATGGGCGGTTGCATAAGGAGTTGGCCGAGATTCACGCCGAACACCTTTATTGCCGCAGTTGATGCCGTTTCGGTGAGTTCGTTTCTTATTTCCCTTTCAATCGATGGGAATATAAGGCGTGTATAAGCATATGTTGCTGCCGCTTTTACACGCTTCGCACACTCATTATCGCCCGTAACATAAAGTGAAAAAATAACATTAAGGCATTTTTCCTGCTCACACTCAATACCTGCCTTTAAAAACTCTTCCTTTTCGCCGCGGTTAATGGCAAGTACGCGGTGTCCCGCAACCTTGGTTATCGGCTCACGGTAATTATAATACATTTCGTAAACGCTCTCGGCGCCGTCACAAGCGCTTTGTGAACACAAAAAGCCGTTAAGTCGGATTATATTTCGAAGGCGCCGTCTTATATCGGCGTTGTCCGAAACGGCTTCGGCTATAATATCCATAGCGCCCGTTATCGCCTGTTCTGTGTTTTCTACACCCTTTTCGGCATCAATATACAGCATTGCGGCGGCTTCAAGGTCAAATGCGCCCGACTGATTTTCAATGATTACCTGTGCTAAGGGTTCAAGTCCTTTTTCCTTTGCGACCGATGCGCGGGTTTTACGCTTGGGCTTAAATGGGCGGTATATATCTTCAATTTCGGCAAGTATTGTGGCTTTATCCAATGCGGCAGCGATTTCCTCTGTCATATTGCCTTGCTCGGTTATAAGATTTCTTACCTCTTCCCGCCGCGCATCAAGTCCCCTTAAATACTGCAATCTATCGGCAATCTCACGAATTTTCTGGTCATCCATAGTGCCGTGCATTTCTTTTCGGTAACGGGCTATAAAGGGAATTGTGTTTCCTTCATCAAGTAAATCAATAATATTTTTTATATAAATTTCTTTTGTGCCGAACTGCTCGGCAATTTGTTTTGCGTAATCCATAGAACACTCCGTTTAATAAATTTTCAACCACTTTATGTTACCATATTTTTTTAAAAAAGTACAGTTAATATTTGCAATACATAAAGTTTTATAGTATAATTTGAATTGGTGATAAAAATGTCGAACAGATATAAAAAAAGGAATGTTAAAAGAAACTACGGCGGTATAATTATCGCTTTGTTTTTGATTGCGGTTATTGCCCTCTCGGCAATACTTATAAAGGGCTGTAAGGACCAGAACGGTCCCGATACACCGCCCGTGTCAAATCCGTCTTCTAGCGACAGTTCTTTGGCGCCGAGTATAATAGAGCAAACCTATGAAGAACGGGTGGGTAAAAATTACGATATAGATATTGAGCCGTATTTGCAGTATATAGAACCCGAAAACAAATACGAATATGTTTTCCTTGTAAACCCATCGAA
The DNA here is from genome assembly GCA_045606925.1 of Acutalibacteraceae bacterium. Classification (GTDB taxonomy): domain Bacteria; phylum Bacillota; class Clostridia; order Oscillospirales; family Acutalibacteraceae; genus SIG565. The sequence goes on from JAZUSW010000161.1 coordinate 4,886, forward strand.
CACCCTTGCGAGTGATTATGTTCCAAACGATTTAATTGATTGCGGATACACACGCGATGACGGCCGTGACATCCAAAAAATGCGTGAAGACGCCGCAAAAGCGCTACAAGCATTTTTAGGTGAAGGCGCTAAAAACGGCGTTACCGATGTAACGGTTACAAGCGCATACCGTTCTTACTCGTATCAGAATTATCTTTTTAATCTGTATTGCGAACAAAATCAGCATAGCTTTGCAACGCGTGAAGAGTGCGAAAAGTATGTGCTTACCTTCTCTACAAAACCCGGCACGAGTGAACACCAATCGGGACTTTGTGTTGATATGCACAACATTCCCTCCGCACAAGCATATTTTGCCGAAAAGCCCGAAGCAAAGTGGCTCGCCGAAAACTGCTACCGCTTTGGCTTTATTCTACGCTATCCCGAAGATAAAACCGAAATTACAAAAATCACCTTTGAGCCGTGGCATTTCCGCTTTGTAGGTCGTGAGGCGGCTACCGAAATGCACGAATTAGGCCTTTGTCTTGAAGAATATATCGAATTAAAAAAGGATGAAATCGCAAAGGTAACACCTAACAAGTAAAAATTCTTGCGGCATTCTTATAACAAATTTTATCACAGTCATCCGCATTAAAATAACGGTTTAAACTTTCACACACGCTCACAAAATCGGCGCAGTTGTTTAAACCGTTTTTGTTTTCCATTCCGTCAAAATCCGAGCCGAGCGCCACCGCATCTATCCCTGCAATATCGCTGATGTGCCGTGCTTCGCGGACTATATCCTCGGCGGTCATACTGTCGGTGCCGTTAAGGAAAATCGAATAAAAACAAATACCTATAATACCACCGCTACGGGCAATTATCCTGAGTTGTGAATCGTATAAATTGCGCGGATGATGGTACAAAGCGTTACAACAACTGTGTGAGGCAATAATCGGTCGGCGGCAAATGCGCGAAACATCGTAAAAACCGCCCATATTGAGATGCGAAACATCTATTGTTAAACCGATACTGTCTAAATACTCCACCGCCGAAATACCTGCCGTTTTTAATCCTTTAAGATGAATATCCCGATTAGAGCTGTTTGGATATGCCAACTTGTTTTCTCGGTTATGGATAAGAGAAACTGCCGAAACACCCGTTTTTGCAAGTCCGGTCAGTTCACTTATTTGGCCTTGCGTAAAGCCGATATTTTCGGCAGTTAAAACGGCTTTTATACCATCAATTTTCTTGAATTTTTGAAAAATTTCTACTTGATGTAAAAACTCATCTTTCTCGGTATTGCTACTGCTGTATGCCGCAAAGCATTGCGCTTTTACACCGCTTTTTATCAAATGTTTTTTACTTTCTTCTACCGTTTTTTTGCCTTGTGATATCAGCGAAAGTGTATCACAGTGTAAATCAAAAATATCCATAAAATAACCCCCAAAATTTAAATAGGTGATAATAATATGAACGAAAAGGTTAAAAAAATACAAGATTTTCTGAATACTACGGCGGCGGCGCATATTTTATCGATGCCAAACCGATTTTATATGACCGATTTCTTGTGCGACTCAGGGCTGGTTTTTATAACAAAAAACGATGCCGTTTTCTTCACCGATTTTCGCTATCTTGAAAAGGCAAAAGAAGTGTCATCTGTAAATGTTTTAAACAGTAAAGATTGGACCGAACAAATTAACGCCTTAATAGAAAAACACGGCATTACCGAGATACTAATCGAAACCGAAAATGTTAGTGTTGCAAAATTTGATTTATTAAAACAAAAGTTAAATTCCGAAATTTTAAATGCTGACGAATTATCAAAGCAATTACGCCTTTTACGCTCTCAAAAAAGCGAAAAAGAACTCTCGTTCATAAAGGCGGCGCAAGAAATAACCGATAGCACTTTTTCCTATATTTTGCCGCGCATAGAGTTGGGCCGTACCGAGCGTGATATAATGCTGGATATGGAGTTTTATTTAAGAAAAATGGGCAGCGAGGGTATATCGTTTGATTTTATTGTGGTATCCGGCAAAAACACATCATTGCCCCACGGCGTACCAAGTGATAAAGTAATAGAAAAGGGCGATTTTATTACAATGGATTTTGGCGCCGTTAAAAACGGCTATCGTTCGGATATGACAAGAACCGTTGCCGTTGGCAGTATAACCGATGAGCAAAGACGAGTTTACGATACTGTATTAAAAGCGCAAACTGCCGCCTTAAATGCGATAAAAACAGGCGTTGTTTGCCGTGATATTGATAAAATTGCCCGAGATATAATAGAGCGTGATTATGCGGGTTGTTTCGGCCACGGGCTCGGTCACTCGGTGGGAATTGAAATACACGAAGCCCCTTGCTTTAATACGCGCGATGACACCGTTTTGCTTGATAACACAGTGTTGACCGTTGAACCGGGAATTTATCTTGAAGGCAAATTCGGTGTGCGCATAGAAGATATGGTTGTTGTAAACCAAAACGGATGCGAAAACCTTACTAAAAGCGATAAAAATCTGATAATATTGTAACCGCACTATGCATATGCAGGAAATGTTTGGAGATGCCAAGAACACTTTTTTACTGTGTTCTTGGCATCTTTTTTGTAAACAAGAGGAAACTTATATCTTAAAGAAACGATTTGTACCGAATGAATACAATTCCCGAAAAAAGAAAAAACACCCGAAAAATTCGGGTGTCGTATTTATTCTTTTATATACTCTGCAATATCTTCTATACCACATTTTTCTCTCAATTTATACGTGGAATAACCTTTGTTTTGCATTGTTACCCAAAGATTATTAAAAACTATCATATAACCCCTCCTTGACAAAATTTATTATGGGGTTGTTTTTTATTCTTCGGGCATATCCCAGTTGTGCCAAATTTCCTGAACATCCTCGTTTTCTTCCAACATATCGATAAGCTTTTCCATTTTTGAGGCCAACTCTTCATCATCAATGGCGGTTAAGGTTTGCGGAATATACGCTACTTCGGCAGATAAAAATTTATAACCTTTTGCTTCCAGTGCATCGCGCACAGTTCCCATATCGTTAGGTTCGGTATCGATTGTGAAAACATCGCCGTCAAACTCAAAATCGGCAGCGCCGCATTCAAGCGCATCCTCCATAACGGTATCTTCATCAAGACCTTCTGCCTCAATAACGATTTGACCGCGGCGGTCGAACATAAACATAACCGAGCCCGACTGACCGAGATTACCGCCGCACTTATCAAAGTAATGGCGCATTTCACCCGCAGTTCTGTTGCGGTTATCGGTCAAAGTCTCAACAATAACGGCTACACCGTTAGGGCCATAGCCCTCATATATGAGCTCTTCATAGTTGGTAGCATCGCCCTCTCCTGCCGCTTTTTTGATAATTCTCTCGATATTATCATTCGGCACATTTGCGGCCTTTGCCTTGGCGATAGCATCTTTTAGTTTGCTGTTCTCAGCAGGATTTGGACCGCCCTGTTTTACGATAACGGCGATTTCTCTACCGATTTTTGTGAAAATTTTTGCCTTTGCGGCATCGGTTTTTTCTTTTTTACGCTTAATGTTATTCCATTTAGAATGTCCTGACATTTATTTACGCTTCCCTTCGCTTTTTTAACTTAACTATAATATCACAAAATTTTATTTTCGGCAAGTACCATTTCGGTAATATGCTTAATATCGTCAACCGACTCTATTTCTCCGCACATTTTACGGATTCTTGCGGCGCCGCGAATACCTTTTATATACCACGCCGTATGCTTTCTTGACTCCATAAGTGCGGTGTGTTTGCTTTTATATTCAAGCATCAAATCAATATGCCGCTGCATAACAGATAATCGCTCTTGTATTGTCGGCTCGGGTAAAATTTCGCCCGTTTGCATATAGTGGTTAATGTCGCGAAATACAAAGGGGTTACCCATAGCCGCACGGCCCACCATTACAAAATCGGCGCCCGTTTGCTCATACATATACTTTGCACTTTTGCCGTCCACTACATCGCCGTTGGCAATAACCGGAATTTTTACCGCTTTTTTTACCGCGTAAATCGTATCGTAATCAATACCCGGTGCGTACATTTGTTGTCTTGTTCTGCCGTGCACAGTGATTGCCGCCGCGCCTGCCGACTCGGCTCTTTTTGCAATTTCTACCGCATTTATGCTGTCCTTATCCCAACCTGTACGAATTTTAACGGTTACAGGTATTTCTACCGCTTGTACAACCGCTTTTATTATTTTTTCGGCAAGTACGGGGTCGCGAAGCAACGCACTGCCACCGCCGTTACCTGCAACCTTGGGCGCGGGACAACCCATATTTATATCTAAAAATGACGGATTATGTGTTACGGCTATTTTTGCGGCATTTGCCATAACGCTCGGATCACTTCCGAAAAGCTGGGATGCCATAGGCATCTCGGCTTCAAAACACGACAAATAAGAGCCCGACTTTTTATCGCCCAAGCTC